>NZ_LJQT01000117.1:680-1196 GCF_001400515.1 Pseudomonas meliae
TTGGGTGAGTCGAAACCGGATGATGTGAACTTTTTTGCCAGATACGTTAGGTGAACCACGGTTGCCGTTATGGACTGGCCTTGCCGGTTTTGGCGGGTCAGTCTCGAGCAATACCGTGAGCAATAGTTGTTGAATAGCGTTCAGCTTATTAAGCCAGTGGAGATATTGTTTTTGATAAAGCGTGCCGTTATAGGGTGCCGAGTTTGCGGAGTAGGCAACTCGGTTTAGAGCATGTCCGGACTTTTCGAATACCTGCTGCATCCGCTTCTTGTCGATTGCGGACTGCTCGAAGGTAGGCGAACGGCTCATCACCAGGTCATGAAAGAAGCGGGCTGGCTTGAGGCCGGATTGCGCGATGGGCTCGGCAAACTGAGTGAACTGTTCATCCGTGAAACGGCACGACACGGGGCATGATTTGGTCACTTTTTTGGCCACAAGATCACCTCCTGAGGGCACCTGAATGACGACAACCAACAACGACAACGACAACGCTTTCCCGCTCTGCGGGGTTTCAAA
>NZ_LJQT01000494.1:0-5160 GCF_001400515.1 Pseudomonas meliae
TGTCTACACCCTCTTAGGGCGGTTTTTTAATCTTCGTTTTCACCGTGCTCGAGGACCACGGTCCCTATTGGCTTGAGCGGCCAAAGGTGCGGCATCGGTACTAGCAGGCCCTGGCGGTTCCAGTGTGATCCGGATCCCGGGGTTAAGGCGGCAAGTTGCTTCTTTGATTGCGGCCCAATGCTTATGCGGGAGCACACCAACCGTCAACGGCTTCTCGCTGAAGGCAACCTTAGCTGGGTAAGCAATGACCTTCATGTGTTCCCAATCTGGAGAAGCCGTAAGCGTACTTAGTAATTCTGGCCTCTGTTGCAACAAAAGGTGAGGCTTGGCCAATTCGGTTTTTGTCGGAGTCAGGCCCTCGCTGACGAGCCTATCCTTCAAAAGATCCTGTAGATCATCCATCATGTTTCTGGACATCCTGGCAAACGATACAAAGTCGTGTTTGCCAAGGTCCTCCGGTTTCATCATGAGAGGGTTCTGTTTGTGATCGAGCTCCACAAGGAAATCGATCACAGTAAAATGAAGGCGGTTTTTATCAGCGTACGCACGCGCGGCCATGAAGCCGTCCTGCTTACTTTGATAGCCATAAAGGGCCGGGAACACATCTCCTGGTTGCCCGTTGAGTAGCGCACCACAGTCTTTCAAGGCGATCGCCCGCGGCGCTGGCCCAGCGTAAAAGTAAACGCTGGAGAGCTCGATAATGTGCGAGTCTGCTTTCTCAGTCGTGCTCACCAATCCCACCCTTTGACCAACCCTGAATCAAGACTTTTTCTACCTTTTGTCGTTCACCTACTTTACTTACGACATCCTGCATCACGCGTTTGCACTGTTTGGGTGTCAAATCCATTCTTTTCAAGGCCTCTACCCACTTCATGACTGGCCGGCCTGGCTTACCGTCGTGGAGCATTAAGCGGTAAACCGATGGTGGCGATCTGCCGATCAGCGTAGCGAAGGAGTCGCGATCCTGCGGCGAATCCTGAAGACCTAGATAATCGTAAAAATCCTTGATATCCAGCGGTGGTTGCACCGGTGAAGATTCAGGATGCGTTCTGTACAGAAACAGAAGCATAGCTACAACGGGGTCATTAATCTGTTCCGACGACTTGTCTGGGCCAGTCAGCTCTTCCCACTTTGCTTTTTGAAGGCCAAATGCGTCCGCAGCAGCAACCTTGGTCAGACCGTTCTCGATCCGCCATCTCTCTAAATCCGTCCCACAAATTGGCTGAACTTCATCAGTTCCAATGGACATTCGATCCCCTCAAATGTAGCAGACGTAGCCTTCCTAGGCCTTACGGCGCGGAGCTTCCCAATCCGCTTTATTTTGAATAATATACACAATACGAAATTTTAGCAGCCACGGTCCAGCCCAGAGCGACGCACTCAACCCGGCTATACCCTGCCCCTCCCCAGCGGGACTCAGGGCAACGGACTACCCCACCATCCGAAAGGAGGCAGGATTGCCATGAGCGAAGAAACCGAAGCCTTGATGCAAGAGTTCCGCCAGTCTGTCTACGAGCGATTGAATTCGCCGCAGGCATTGGAGGCCTCTCCCCGTGAAGCTATTGAGCGTCGTGCTAAGGCGTACCAGGCCTGGCTAGATAGCCAACCATCCGAAGATGAGGCCGCGGCACTCCCTACTGCGTTGGTCAGGCATTGGGTTGCAGCAGATTTATCGTCTTGGCGTTCTATTGACGCCAATGATACAGGTGATGCTACGGCAGCCGTTTATCGCAATATTTTCGTACACGATACATATGCGGAATTGCTAAAGGAACTGGACCAGGCGCTTTATAGCGAAATAATTTCGCGTCACGGATCAGATGCAGGCTCTGGGAACGGTTTCAGTAGGGGGGATACTGACAGAGATCAAGAAAATGACGATCAGATCGCCAAAATCGACATCAGCGAGCTTCTGAAGGCTATCACCTACAAGGAGCGGCGCGATGGAAGCGTCATCTATTCCCTTAATGAAAAGCCTATTTTCATCGACCACGGGAATCAGCTCCTCATGGTGGCCGAAGCCAAGGACGATGAGATGGCGATTCTTGCCGGTCTGTACATGGCGAAGCAGAAGTTCGGCGGTTCGATCGAGCTTACTGGTAGCGAGGAATTTAAGCGCCGTGCCATCGAGGTTTTGATCAAGCACAACGTTCCCGTCGAGCTCAACAATCCAGCTCAAGAAGCGATCCGCCGCGAGATCCTTGGCCTTCCCCCGATCGAAGCCCCCCCGGAAAAGCCTGTTCCACCAGCGCAAACGTCTGAGCCTACCAAAGACTCAACTGGTGACATGGGAAAAGCCACCAGCCAAGCAACGAGCTCAACAGAAGAATCAGCGACGAATGAAGAACCGCCTGTAAACGTGCGCGAAGGGGTGATCGTTGACTTTGGCCCGGCGCCGTATCTCTTCGATAAAAAACAAAGCAAAAGCTTTTACGTGAAGCTCCGAAATAGCGACGGTGAAGAGCGAGACACTTGGGGAGTCGACCTAGCCCGCGTTTTCCGTGAAAACCAAATTGAAGTAGGGGATAAGGTCACGCTCAACAACCTCGGGCGTAAGCAGGTTACGGTAGAGGTTCCCGTTCGTGGTGCCGACGGTCGCATTGAGCGTTATGAAGATAAGACCGTTCATCGCAACGAATGGGAAGCCGTTTTGTTGGGCAAAATGGAGCTTGACGACCAAGGGCCCATAGCCGAGCCGCTTTCACCTGAAGAACTGACTGTCTCCGGTTGTGATGCTCGCTTTGCAGCATCAATCGGCCTGCCGGGCGACATCAACGACTACCCAGACTTGCTTCCTTATCGAGCCGAAGATCACGCGCTGGCTGTCATGTGGGACCACGATCGCTCAGAAGAAGGCCTGAAGACGATCGAGAACCTGATGTCAGAACCGAAATACCGCGCAGCCTTCCAGGCAAAACTTGAGGGTGAGGTCAGCAAACTCAACGCGCACTTTCGCAACCAGCTTGAAGGTTCGGAAGGTTATGCCATTGCTCATGAGCTTCTAGCTGACGCTGAAAAGCGCTTCGGACCACTGCCTGAAGCTGGTAGTGATGCGTTCAACAGAATCTTTCAGCTGGAGACGAAGTGATTGAGTCGATCGAGCAGATTGACTCTGCGTATCTCGCTCAACTGAAGAATGAGCCGGCCCCGGTAGATCCTTCGCAAGCTGCCGAGCTGACAGACCAGCCGTCGAGTGACGGAGAAAATCCAGTTGAAGACGCTGAGCCAAGCGATCTTGACGCAGCATCACTCGAACACAGCCAATATCAAGCGGCAGAAGGTGTACAAACCTTCGATGCGGATCTGCAAAGGGCCGAGAATCTTATCCATGTAAACGCTGCCGTCTGGTGGCGCGATCAGTCAGAGGCCATCAATACCTGGAGCAAGTCCTTGGAAGAGATGGAGTGCGATCTGGCAGCACTTGGGCCAGAGCCTTCGGCCGACCAGTTTTACTGGTTCGACAAAACTGGCAAGCCTGTGCCTGCACCAGTGAACGAGTACGAATGGCTCACAGCTAAAGCATTCATCCCGAATGGACAAGCGGCCCAGCCCGAGATCGAGGGGTTCGGCGCTGGTTATCAAAGCAATTCCGGTGTTCCCGGAGACATTACTGGTGCAAGCACCAGTAACTCAACCACTCCTCAGGAGGTCGGTATGGAAAACGCTGACACCAATGCGGAACCGAAGCTCATCCTTCGCGGTGTAACCAAGCTGGAAAATGACGATTTCGACACCACTGTTCTCCTTTATCAGGGGTCCGGGGATTACTTGCATGGTTTCGTAAAGGTCAACGGCGAGAAGCACCAGGTGCTTGCGTTTATGAACGAGCGAAAACCTGACTTGGACCACGGCGAAATCAAGCCTAACTTCATCACCCTATGCCAGCCGAACAATGATGGCAGTGACCAGAAATGGAAACAGATCGGGTTTGGCAATGCTGTCAATCGGCGTGGTGACGGTAAAGCTGTGTACTTCGACGAGGTACTTTTCAACGTCGATAGTCAGATCCTCAAGGCAAAGGTGACCAAACACGTTGATGAGGATATGCACCGCAAGCTGGGCTTTCTCGAACATCGGAAAGAACGGGAGAAATCCAGCGCCTCCCCAAAGTCCGAAGCGCCGGCGGAATCAGTCAAACAACAGCCAAGCCCGGCGCAACCAACCGTTAAATCCCGGGCACGAGCTTGATGCTCATGGCCGCTGAATGTTCTTGGAGGACTGGTATGAAGACACTAACCCGCGCGTTACTCGTTGTGATGCTGATGAGCTCGGCTGTGACAGCCCATGCTGCCACTTGCCGTAGCGGCGAGGCCGCAGTGCGTGGTGGTGAGGCTGGCCTGGACCGAGACCGGGATGCGGCCGACAGCACGCAAACAGCCGCACAAACATCGTCTGACATTTTGGGAAAATGTGTCGGAGGAATTACGGGCATTTTCGGCACCACATCGTTTCCGGATCTATCAGCCATCTGGCAAATGATCAAAGACAAGGTTTGCTCAATCGCTAGCTCGTCAGTCAACGGTGTGGTTTCGGAAGTAAATGGGCAAATCAACGGTGTGATGAGTGAGGTGAATGGCGCCGTGACTGATGCGGTAAATCAAACGGGCGTCAACGATACCGGCCTTGGAACCGTCGTGGGTAGCGGGGATACAAACATCAACACGCCAGTCGAGGTTGGACGCTCGAGTGCTCCGGCAGATTCATCGACGAATTGGAACGAAGTTTGGAAGTGAAAGCCCTGGAGCCCGCGATATCGCGGGCTNNACCTTTTGGATTCACGGCATCAAGTTCGGCCCGACGCTGCGGCGCTAAAGGAGGTTCTGCCATGAGCGAAGTTTTTGTCAGTACAGTTCATCCGACTCTCGGCAGACTGTACTGGGTATTCACATCAAATGCCGATTGCAACTACCCTGAACATTACAGTTTGACCGATCGGAGCGAGCTGGCTACGCGGTTCCCTAAAGGTTGGAGGGATCACCACTTTTACCACTGGCGGCATCGCTCACACATCTCGAAAGTTTTCGAGCCTGACGACCCTTATAGCGACTATGAGGAGTTTGAGGATGACGGTCGTTTGGAGCAACGGCTATCGGGGCTTCTCGCTGACTTGCATGCCAGAAGCAGGCAGGCGGTTGAAGAGTTTAGGGAAGCTCCGAGCAA
>NZ_LJQT01000412.1:0-33335 GCF_001400515.1 Pseudomonas meliae
TTTTGCAGCGCCTCCTTAACGGACCTTCTGTATCGCCAGAATTAAAAACACGAGTACAGCCTGTTTAATTGTCAGACATAGCATCAAAATAGTAACCGGTTGATGCCGGTCATTGCGGACTCGATAAACGTTCGGTAACAGCGAGGGTGTTACGTGTATTGGACAAGTAACACTTATTGAGAATAAGCAGCGTTCAGTCGATGACCACGTGGGGCAGGAACCGGCTGGTGTCCTTGGTGATCAGACTGTCGTCTTCGCGAATGCCGATTCCGGAGGCAAGGTCGCCGATGACCCAGGAGCCGATCAGCGTGTAGCTGTCACCGAATCGCGGCAGCGGCGAGTACGCCTGCAAAATATAAGGCGCATCAGTGTAAGGCCCATCGACTGAAATCACCTGATCGCCAGGCGTGCGCATTTCAATGTTGGCACCTTCACGAGAAAAGTAGGGTTTGCGTACCCAGCCCTTGGGAACCGGTCTGCTCGGGTCCTGATCGACGCGCGAAGGCAGCAGGTTCGGATGGCCCTCATTGAACTGCCACAACAACGGCAGAATTCCCTTGTTGCTGAGAATCGACTTCCAGGCAGGTTCAACGAACTGAGTGCCACTGGCTGGAACGTGCTGGCCAAACTCCTCGTGAAAGATATGTTCCCAGGCGTGAAGCTTGAACAGCTGCTCGATCCAGCGTCCGTCCAGGTCGACAAAACGCCCCTCGGCACTGAGCCCGATGTCCTCGATATCGATATGCCGGGCATCAATGCCCACGTGCGCAGCCATGCGCCGCAGAAAGTCGGTAGTACCACGGTCCTCGACAGAGCCGGACATCGCCGAAAAGTAGAACGGGCTCGCCCCCGGAAACTCGGCAAACGCCCGAACAAGATCCTCGGCAATCGAATTGAACTGGCTGGAATGCGCGGGCAGAACACCGCGCGCCATCTGCTCGTCCAGCCAGAGCAACTGGAACGCACCTGCCTCCATCAGACTGGTGGGCGTATCAGCATTGATTTCGTACATCTTTGCCGGGCCCGTGCCGTCGTAGGCAAAGTCGAAGCGCCCGTAAAGGTGTGGATGCCCCTGTTTCCATGACGCGCGGATCACATCAAAGAACGCTTCCGGAATCGCCAGGCGGTGCAACAACTCTTCGCTGTCCACCACCCGCGCGACTGCGTCCAGACACATCTGGTGAAGTTCCTGGGTAGGCACTTCAAGGTCGCGGGTAATCTGCTGCTCGGTGAACTGATAATACCCGCGCTCATCCCAATAGCGCTCGCCATCGATGGTATGAAAGTTGAACCCTTCACGTTCCGCCGTTGCGCGCCAGTCCGGGCGTTCCTCGATACTGATCTTTTTCATGGCCCGGACCGTCAGCCTCCGAAACTGCTGCTGCCACCGCTGCTCTTGCCGCCCCAGCCACTGCGTGCCGAGGCCTGGCTGCCGAAGCCGCCGCGCGAGATAGTCGACGACACCGAGGACGAGCCGGAGCCCGAACTGCCCAGGTTACGCCCCAGTGTGCTCTTGCCATAGCTGCGATCCGGACTGGATTGCGCCTGGGTCGAACGGCCAAAGGTTTTGCCGCGATCAATCTGACTTGGCAAGGACGAGCTGTAGTAACCGCCGCGGTCATCGCGCGTCTGGTAGATAGGTTGCGAGTAATAGCGATTGTTGCCGAAGCCATTGCTGAGCAGATTACCGATCAGCAGACCGGCCATCAGCCCGGTGGTGCCGCTCATGCCTGCGGGAGCGGACTGGGCGACTTCCTGATTGGCCCGGTCCAGCGCCTCTTTGGGCACACGCCCGGAAAAACCCAGCTCAAAGCCGCCGAGTTTCGGCATGTACTTGCCATCCGAAGTGACCTGGCAATAATCCGGTACAAAGTCCGCGTCGCAAGACGCCTTGTCATCATAGGTCGGCGCGATGCGGCGATGGTCGGACAGCGCCTGCATGTAGGCATCCGAACAGACATTTACCGGCACTTTGGCATCAACGCACTCCTGCACCGAACTGAAGTTGGCCTGCGCGTTGAAAGTATCCTTGTCTTGCGACGGGCCACACCCGGCAAGGGCCAGCGGAAGCGTGCTGGCAAGTACCAGCTTTACTGAACTGCGTCTCATCGTGAGTCTCCTTGTTCAAGGCTGCCGTCAGACCGAAGGGGTCATGCAGGCTGCGTTGAGAAGACCGACGCTGATTGCGACGCTGGCCGAGTAAATGGCGGCAGCCATTTCGCCCTTGGCAATACGTGTCGACAGGCCCTTGAGCACCAGGCTGGTAACACCGAACGCCAGCAGTTGCACAACGGCTGCAATCACCACCCAGACGATCACATCCAGAATGCTGATGCTGTAACTGATGATGTTGCTGGCTGGCAGTGCGAAACCGATCAGCGAACCGCCCAACGCCAACGCGGCAGCACTGTTGTTCTCGCGAATCAGCGCAAATTCCTTGTGCGGCGTGATCCTGCTGTAGATGAACTGGAACAGGGCGAACAGAATGGCCGCAACCAGAATGTACATGACGAAGCCAATCACGGCAGGGGCATTGAGCGACATACACAGCGCGTCGATCATGAAGATTTCCTTGTCAAAGAACGTTGATATCAGTGGATTGCAGCGTTATGCCAACGACCGTGGTGAGGGTAATGCTGCCCTCTTCGTCTTCCTCGACGGAAAACAGCAGAAACTCGCGGCGGTTGATCAGCCCCGTTTCGCGGGCATACAGCATGCTCAGGTGTTTGACGCGATACGCAGCATCAGGGCTGACAATGTCCTCATCCAGTGGCGTCAGCTCGGTCTGGCCGGGCGACGTGCCCCATTGCCGTTCGAATACCTCGCCATCGTGTTCGTAGGTGGGCAGGCCGATCTTCGACGACGGACCGGTCAGGCGCAGCAACTCATCCTTGCTGGTGATCGGCTCGGCGCTGTAGTAACCGAACAGAATAATGTCCTGCACGTCTTCCGGATTGGGGCCGTTGCTGACCACCTGCAGGAAGTAGTCCTCGTTATCCAGGTAGAAGCGATGCAACGCCATCGACTGGCCCAGATCTACGCGCCCCACGGCCCAGACCTTTTCATCGTCTGGGACAACCACTTGCGAATGCCCGTCGAGCAACAGCTTCAACGAGCTGTCCAGACATAACATGCGACCGGACGCCAACCCTAACGGGCTGACCGTGCTGACGGATTGCACGCCATCACGACCTGATGCCTTGGGTGCTTCCAGCCCCATGGCACGTTTGAACCAACTCATAGTGCAGTTCCCTTGAAGTCGACTGGAGCCGGTATGGACATGTCTTTAACCGGAATAAACACACTGTTCAAAAGACTGGCTCACTTCTGCGCCAGCAATGCCTTGGAATGCATCAGCCACGCTACACAAATACCCGCCAGTGCGCCGGCAATATGTGATTCAAACGATATGCCAGCTACCGGGACAAAGCCGAAAACCAGTCCGCTGTAGCCCGCCAGTACCAACAGCGCGACCAGCACGCTGGCGATACTGCGCTGATACCATGCCCGCGCAAGCAGGTAAGCCCACAAACCAAAAATCAGACCGCTCGCACCGACATGGATATTGCTGCGACCGAAGCTCCAGACCAGCAGACAGACCAGCCCGGCGACCCACGCATAACGCCTGACACCCTCGGTGGCGACCAGCCAGCTCAGCACAATGAACGGCAGCAGGTTGCTGAGCAAGTGCTGAATCGAACCGTGCAGAAAAGGCGCAAACACAATGCCGCGCAACCCGGTCGCATTGCGCGGAATGATACCGAAATGAATCAGGCCGTTGCCGGTGATCGAGTTCAGTACTTGCACCGCAATCATAACTGCTGCCAGGGCGAGGATGACCTTGAGTCGTTTGGAAAACTCCATTCACCACCCTCGCCTGCCCTGTGGTTTCGCTTACTGAGCCGGCGTCTGGTTTTTGGCTTTCAGACGTGCCAGCACATCTTGCGCACCGCCACTTTTGGCACCAATACCGGCATCCTGCAGACGACGCTCCAGATCGCTGCCGCTGGACTGGCTGGCCAGTTCTTCGGCCGCTTCGAGCTTGGCGTCCTGTTCATCCTGACGTTGCTTGAGACGCGCCAGCGAGCCTACTGCGGTTTCGACTGCGCCGCTGGCACCACCGGTTGCAGTGGCCGTTGCAACGCGAGCTTTTTGCACGGTTTCACGGGCCTTGGCCATCTCGACCTGCTGCTTGAGGCTCTTGATTCGCGATTCGGCCTTGACCACCTGTTCTTGCAGCAGGCTGACCTGCTTGTTGAACTGATCGGCCAGTTCCTGCTCCTGATCACGCAGGGCCTCGATCTCGGCGATCTTGTTCGCGCACTCCACAGCCAGCGCTTCTTCACCCTTGTTCAGAGCCTGCATGGCGCGGCCTTCCCAGTTGGCGATGCTGGTGGCGTGTTCTTCAAGACGCTGTGCCGAGAGCTTGTGCTTGGCCTTGATGGTAATCAGCCCGTCGCGGGCCTTGACCAGCGCATTGTCGGCGTCACGAATTTCCTGATCCAGAATGCGGATGGCATTGGCATCGGCAATCGACTCGCCCACTTCGGAAGCGCCACCACGAACGGCGGTCACCAGTTTTTTCCAGATACTCGTAGTCATTAATGTTCTCCGCCTGACAGCGCTGTTCAGTAGATGAAATGATCTTCAAAAGCATCGGCCGCACGGATCACGTTGTCCGCGAGGGTAAGGATTTCCTGCACGACTACTGTGAGCGACGATGCTGCGCTCAACGCGCCAAACAGGCAGTAGACTTCCTGACCGTCACCCAGCTTTTCGATACCGACCGATGACAGCGGAAACAGATCGCGGCTGCGCAGGACGACATCGTTGAACGCCTGCACGTTCTTGATCTTGTTCACTTCGATCAAGGTCGCATCGGCGAGAATCTGCTCGCCTTCCACGGCGATGTAGATCGGCAGGTCGCCGTAGTCGGCCATGGTCAGCCTGATTCCCGAGGCATCGCCCTCGGTCACATCGAGCTCGATCTTTCCATTCGTCACCAGCTCCAGTTCGCAAAGTGCCTTCTGCAGAGAGCTGATGGTCCAGTGGGTATTCTCGGTCATGAAATCCTCCAGTTTTATTCTGTCGCCCAAAAAGGGCTGTCTTAAGGCTTTTTCAACGCCACGCAGGGCATCGACGTTCTCGGGCCGGATCCAGAATTCCCGCTTGACCAGCCCCGCCTCTTTGAGTCGCAGACGCATTTCACGCATGTAATCGGTGGAGCTCTTCGAAGCCTTGGCCGGGACCGCTGCGTTATCGCCCTGGGTTTTACGAGGCATTGGCGCTTCCCCCTTGCTGCTGGCCGTGGATCAGGTGAGCAACGTATCAGATGTTTTTGAAGATAGATACGCATCACATGTGAGATTTTTATGGACGCCAAAATTCTCGTTCCCACGCCCCGCGTTGGCACGATAGTCAAAACACCGCACGGCGACGCACACTCCAAAAAAAAGCGCTGTCCGCATCAGCGGACAGCGCCTTTCTCACAAGTGCCTGTCAGGCACTGGGCAACCCTTATTCAGCCAGGCTTTTACTCACCACTTCATACACGTCCGCCGACAGTTTGCCGGAGGCGAGGATACGCTCCAGCTCGGCCTTCATCAGCGCCTGACGGGCGCTGTCGTATTTGCGCCAGCGGGTCAGTGGTGCCAATTGGCGGGAGGCGATCTGCGGGTTCAGGGCGTTCAGCTCGATCACAAGGTCCGCGAGGAAGCGATAGCCGGAGCCGTCCGCTGCGTGGAAATTGATCAGGTTCTGCCCGGCAAATGCACCTATCAGGGCACGGACCTTGTTCGGGTTCTTGATGCTGAATGCAGGATGCTTCATCAGTTCCTGCACGCGTTGCAGGCCGCCCGGCTGAGAGCTGGCCGCCTGTACGCTGAACCATTGATCCATGACCAGCGCGTTGCTTTTGAAGTTCTCGGCGAACACGGCGAGCGCTTTGTCGCGTTCGGCCGTAAACGGCGAATTGACCAGCACCGCCAGCGCAGTCAGGCGCTCGGTCATGTTGTCACTGGTATCGAACTGGTCGATGGTCGCCGCCAGTACTTCAGGTTTGCCGCTAAGCATCAGGTACGACAGCGCAATGTTCTGCAGCGCGCGACGGGCGAAATGCGTGGACTCGGCGACGTATGGCGTGGCTCTGGATACCTCGCGGTTGGCCTTGTAGCGCGTCAGCAGACTGTCAAACAGGCCATCGGCCAGTTGTTGGCGAGCAAATTCGCGAGCGGCGTGAATGGCATCGACATCCGCCACCTCGCTGATCTCGGCGAGATAAGCCTCACCCGGCAACGAGAGCATTTCTGCGACCATCGCCTGGTCCAGACGCTCATCCGCCAGCACGGTGCCCAGCGCAGTGATCAAACGCTGGTCCATGACCAGTGCCTGACCTTGCTGGTGCTGACCGATCAGCTCCTGCAATACCTGAACCGACAGTTGCTGACCGGCATCCCAACGGTTGAAACCGTCGCTGTCGTGTTGCATCAGGAACATCAGTTGATCACGGTCATACGGAAAGCTCAGCTTGACCGGCGCAGAGAAACCGCGCAGCAGTGACGGCAGTGGCTTTTCGGCAACGTCAACGAAGGTGAAGGTCTGCTCGGACCCGGTAACCGAGAACACTCGCGTGGTGCTGGAAGCTGCGGTTTCGTCCGCCAGACGCAGAGCAATCTCGCCGCCTTTGCTGTCCAGCAGCCCCAGTTCGACCGGAATCACAAACGGCTGTTTCTGATCGCCAGGCTGGCCTGGTGTGCTTGGGCAGCTCTGCCGGAAAGTCAGGCTGTAGGTTTTCGCAGCAGCGTCATACGACTCGCTGACCGCCAGACGCGGCGTACCCGCCTGGCTGTACCAGCGCTTGAACTGGGTCAGGTCGACGCCGTTGGCGTCTTCCATGGCCTTGATGAAGTCGTCGCAGGTCACGGCCTGGCCGTCATGACGTTCAAAATACAGATCACTGCCCTTGCGGAAGCCTTCGGCGCCCAGCAGGGTGTGGAGCATGCCAACCACTTCCGAACCCTTTTCGTAAACGGTCAGGGTGTAGAAGTTGGAGATTTCGATGAAGCTGTCCGGACGCACTGCGTGGGCCATCGGGCCTGCGTCTTCGGCAAACTGGTGAGTTCGCAGGTAAGCAACGTCCTGAATACGCTTGACCGTGGCCGAGTTCATGTCCGCCGAGAAACCGGCGTCGCGGTACACCGTGAAGCCTTCCTTGAGCGACAGCTGGAACCAGTCACGGCAGGTCACGCGGTTACCCGACCAGTTGTGGAAGTATTCGTGGGCAACGATCGCTTCGACCCGCTGATGCGCGGCATCGGTTGCGGTCTCGGCACGTGCCAGTACGGCACTGGAGTTGAAGATATTGAGGCCCTTGTTCTCCATCGCGCCCATGTTGAAGTCGTTGACCGCGACCATCATGAAGATGCCCAGGTCATACTCACGACCGTAGGTTTCTTCATCCCAGCGCATGGATTTCTTCAGGCTGGTCATGGCGTGCTGGCACTTGTCGACGTTTTCTGGCTCGACATAGATGCGCAGGGTGACTTCCCGCTGGCTCATGGTGGTAAAGGTGTCTTCGATGCACCACAGATCACCGGCCACCAGCGCGAACAGGTAAGCCGGCTTCATGAATGGGTCTTCCCACGTCGCCCAGTGCCGCCCACCCTCTTCTTCACCACTGGCAATCGGATTGCCGTTGGAGAGCAGAATAGGGAAATTCTGCTTGTCGGCGCTGAGCGTGGTAGTGAACTTGCTCATCACGTCGGGGCGGTCGAGGTAGTAGGTAATCTTGCGAAAGCCTTCGGCCTCGCACTGGGTGCAGAACATGCCGCTGGATTTGTACAGGCCTTCCAGCGCGGTATTGGTTTCAGGATGAATGCGCACGGTGCTGTCGACCGTGAAGCTTTCGGCTTGCGGATGCAGCGTCAGGTGATCTTCTGTCAGTTGATAATCCGCAGCGCTCAGCTCCACATCGCTCAGTTTGACCGAGACCAGTTCCAGATGCTGACCGTCCAGCACCAGCGGCGGCAGGCCTGCGCCACGCTCGGGGTTGCGGCGCATGACCAGTTGGGCGTGGACCAGCGAGTGGTCGTCGAACAGTTCGAAGGTCAGGTTCGTCTCATCGATGAGGTACTCGGGAGCCTGGTAGTCCTTCAGGTAAATCATTTTCGGTTGCTCGGTGCGCATGCTGGAATCCTTCTACTGATGCACGGCCAGCTGATAGGCCGTGTACTTGCGAATATTGATCACGCCGGTATCGAAAATCAGGTATTGGCCCTTGATCCCCAGCAGCGTGCCTTCGGCAATCGGGTTCTTGTCCAGGTTGAAGCTGACAATCTTGGTCGGATACGCCTCGACCGGGTAACGAAACTCGACAGGCTCGGCGTCATGTAGCAATTGGATGGCTTGCAGACCGAATCGTTCTTGCAATCCCAGCAGGCCCGCGCCGCAACTGTCGAACAATTCCTGGCGAATGGCCTTGAGATCGACCGGCTGGGCATCACCTTTGAGCAGCGCACGCCAGTTGGTACGGTCGGCCACCTGACTGCGCAGCAGGTCTTCGACAAAGCCGGACTGCTGACGGGTGGCCACACGCAGAATCGGCAACGCCTGACTTGCGCCCTGATCCAGCCAGCGGGTCGGCAACTGCGTGGACCGGGTAATACCGACCTTCACGCCTGACGAATTGGCCAGGTAGACGATGTGATCGGTCATGCAGAACTGTTCGCCCCATGCCGGATCGCGACAGGTGCCCTGATCGTGATGGCATTTTTCCGGGCTCATGATGCACATGTCGCATTGCGCCAGCTTGAGCATGCACGGGTAGCAGTAGCCCTGGCTGTAACTGGACTTGGTCTTGCGCCCGCAATGACTGCAATGAATGGCACCAAGAAACTCCAGGCGCAGCGTCTTGCCGATCAGCGGGTTGACCGCAATCTCGGTCTCGCCCAGACGAAAAGCGTATTGCACACATGACGCATCATCCTGACGCGCCGACATTTTGTTGACTGCTCCGCGACCAATTTCGATCAATGAATAGCATCCGATTTGAACAGGATATTGGGCACTGGCGCTGATTTGGAGGCGCATTCCTGCGGCCCCATGTAGCCCGTGCGCTGGTCTTCCGGCAGGTTCTGCACTTCCCAGGCGATCAGCGCCTGCAACGACAGCTCACGCTGTTCCTGAGTAAGCTTGCGGCCATCGGACCATTTGCCGATTTCCACGGCCAGCTTCAGGCTTTCGTAGATATCCGGGGTGATGTTTTCGATCATTTCTATAAAAGACGACATGGCGCACTCCAGAAAATAGCGGGTAATTTTACGACTTGCGGCGCGCAATCGCACCGCCGACCAGGCCGGTAGCACAACCGATGATCAGACCGCCGACATGCGCGCCGTTGGCGATCTCGCCAAAACCGAGCATGCTCACCAGGCCGGACAGGCATAGCGCCAGCCAGATGAGCATCATGATCAATACCCCGCGCGGCAGGCGATAGACCGGGTTGGGCGCCAGCATCTGGAAAATCCAGCAATGCCCGAGCAGGCCATACAGCACGCCGGACAGTCCGCCAAACAGGCTTGGGCCGCTGAACAGGTACTGCACGGAATTTGAAACAGCTGAAAACAGCAGCGTGAGCAGCAATAAAGACAGACCGCCCTGACGAATTTCGATGCGCCTGCCCAGTTCCCAGAACCACATGCCGTTCATGGCCAGGTGCAGGATGCCGAAGTGAATCAGCATAGGTGAGACGATCCGCCACCATTGCCCGGCGGCCAGGCTGTCGGACAACGGCAGAAACGTCGCGTACTCGCCACTGATCCGGAAATCCTGAAAGGTCAGCCAGCGGATGACTTCGAGGTTGTCGCCCAGCAGCGTCATGCCCGCCACCAGCAGGGTGACCAGCAATACCAGGGCCGTTACCGGGCTGTTGCGTAGCTGCTCGATCAGGCCCGGCGACTTGTACGTCACGTTTGGGGCGTCTTGCGCCAGTTGAAAATGCTCGTCCCCTTCAGGAAAGCGCGTGTACAACTCGCGCACCTCATCGGCCAGTTGCGGCGCATCCGGCACCCAAAGTACCTGCTCGCCAGCCTCTTCGCTGACCCTGTGGGGAATCCGCAAGCGCTGCAACAGGCTGACAAACCCGCCCAGGTTGGTGGTCAACGGCAACCGCAGGACTGCAACAGCACTCATTCTGAAACCTCGGGACGCTGCACGTCGACCCAGACGAATTTGTCCGGGTCGATCTGTGTTTCCTGGTCCAGCCGATAGGCGACCAGCTTGCCGTAGAGCACGGCGCTGTAATCCAGACAGGCCAGATTAGGCCGGATAGGCGCGGGGACGCCGCTGCGCCAGTAATGACCGACAAACAGCAGCGGCTCATTGATACCGTAACGCAGCAATGCGTTTTTTTCGGACGTGGACAGCGGGGTCTTGGCTACGCCTTCAGGCAGCGGGTCGGGCTGAAATACCACGTCGCCATAGGTCTGCGGGTCATCTTCCCAGAACTTGGTACGAAAGAACTCGCGGGTCAGCCCGTCGCCGCCGGTCAGGGTAAGACCGTGCGGCAAACGCATGTCGGTGCCGCGCAGCAGACGGTTGAAGACATTGCTGGCGAAGCTGCCGGGCACTGCCGAGGCCTGGACAAAATGCTTGTCGATACAGCCGGTGCCATGCAGGCCGCGCAACGGATCGATCAGAGTCGCATCCCAGCAGGCATGCACCACCCTGAAGCGACCGGCATCCATGTACAGCGGCAGCTCATAGAACCAGTTGACGAACTCGCTCCATTCATCCGGGTAGCGCTCGAACTGCGCCAGGGTTTCGCCGATCAGCCGGGCATGGCGCGGGGTGTGCTCACGCACGAACTCATGACCGCTTTCCGGCAAGGCTGGCGTCATCCAGCCCAGCGCGTTGAACTCATGGTTGCCCATGATGCACAGGGCATGACCGGCCTGAACCATATCGCGGACGATATGCAGCGACTCGCGAATACGCGGGCCACGGTCAATGATGTCGCCGAGGAAAATCGCAATACGCTCAGGGTGACGCCAGACGCCAGCCTGCAGACGGTAGCCGAGAAGCTCCAGCAAGTGCTCCAGGGTATGGGCGCACCCGTGCACGTCACCGATCAGATCGTAGCCACGCGCCGGATCGAGCATTAATCGCCCCCGCCGCCGAGCTTGCTGCCCCAGCCGAGCTTGGTGCGGCAGACTTCGTAATAATTGTGATCCAGCGGGTGAATCAGACGCAGCTTCTGCGGTTTCTTGCTGACCGTGATGGTGTCACCCGGTGCGCAGGTAAAGTGATTCTGGCCATCGCAGGACACTTGCGGATAAATGGTCATGTCCTTGGACACCACGATTTTCAGCTCGCTGTTGCCGTCGACCACGATGGGCCGCCCGGACAAGGTGTGCGGGTACATCGGCACGATAACGATGGCGTCGAGCTTGGGATGCATGATCGGCCCGCCCGCCGACAGCGCATAGGCTGTCGATCCGGTCGGCGTGGCGACGATAAGGCCATCGGCCTTCTGACTGCACACAAACTGACCATCTATATAGATCTCGAACTCGATCATGCGCGTGGACTTGCCGGGGTGCAGCACAACGTCGTTGAGCGCATCGCCCTGACCGATGGCCTCACCGTGGCGGCGCACTTCGGCCTGAAGCAGGAAGCGGTTTTCGACCAGATAGTGCCCATCTAGCACTTCAGCGCATTTGACCTCCAGTTCGTCAGGACGAATGTCGGTCAGAAAGCCCAGACTGCCGCGGTTGATACCCAGTACCGGAACATTATGCCTGGCCAGTGCCCGTGCAGCGCCTAACAGGCTGCCATCGCCACCGACCACGATGACCATGTCACAGACTTCACCGAGCATCTTGCGCGACGAGGTTTGCAGGCCATGACCGGGCAGGACTTCGGCAATCGTCTCTTCAAGAATGACGTGCAGGTGGCGGTCCAGCAGGAATCTCTTGAGTCGGCGAACGGTATCGAGCACCTGAACACTGCCCAGGCGACCGATGATGCCGATATTGCGAAATTGCTCCATGAGGCTCCTGCTGCGGTTTCGAGACGACTTAAAACAGCGATTATGGGCGAAACGGCCCGGTAGCAGCAAACCGGCACGTAAAGATCAAGCGAAACGCCTCATCACGAAGCGTTTCAATCAGCCGATTGGCTCTGAACGAATGAGCGAATTCCCGCAAAAAAACCGGATTTGCCTTACATACCCCACAGAAGATGTTCATTAGCTTCGTCCGCTTTCAATACACCTAAGGACGACACATGATTCCCTCAGGCCGCCAGGGCGACATGCACCTCTGCCCGTTGCCGGGCCACGGTTGCACCCCGATTGTCACAGCCTCCTCCGACACCCTGATCAACGGCATGTCCGCCGCCAGAGTAGGCGATATGTGCGGCTGCGGCGCGGTGATCGTCACCGGCTTTCCCTCAATCCTCATCAACGGTCGTCCGATGGCCCACCTGGGCAGCCCGACCAGCCACGGCGGAACGATCATTTCCGGCAGCACCGATGTGGGTGGCGGCTCCGACTTCGGCGATGCCGCTGGCCCAGCCATAGATTTCTCCAGGCTCGGCATCCTTCGCAAGGACGGCACACTGGACGAACCGAAGCTGAATCAGCTTGTGAACGATCCGGGATTACAGGAGAACGCCAAAGCGGCTGAAGCACTATTCCCACCTGCAACTTCCAACACGGCCATAGCGCCAGCCTGCAACCACCCGGATCAAATGGAAGAACTGACCCGCTACATCGCTGACGAGATGAACCACAGATACCCAAGAGCAGGTGGGGTAAAGGAGTAAGAGTGCACTCATGCTTCAACGCGACTGAAAACGAGGGCACTGCATGAAACGAAAAATCCTGATACACGCCATAGCCCGCTGGCCGAAGTTAACGGCGACCTTTCTCATCCTCGCACTATGGGATTTCGCTACGCCCTACGTAAGCGTCTATTACTCAGACAAGGCAGACGGAGAGCTTAGCTATACATGGATTACCGATCACCGCATAAGCAGAGGTGGCATAAGGCCTGGCGGAGCAACTGGGGACAGCGGCCATATATTTCAAAAAAAAGATTTCTTCATGTATTTCCAATGGTGGGACAACGCAGGAATCAGCGGTTGCGTAAACATAGATCCGCAATGGCCAGAGACTACAATCTTCATAGATGCCAACGGCCGCATCGACCTGAACGTCAAGGGGGCAACCGACGTCAAGCGATTCTCGCCCTGCCCCGGTGGTGAAGACCCTGATTTTCTCGGACTGGCCAGGCCCGTTGAATAGCACCGCATCTTTTCGCCTTCACAATCAGCTCACCTGAACCTCAACTCACGCTATCCTCGGCACATGACCCTATTCCCCAGCCTGATCGACCTCCCCCGCCAACTACGGCACTCCGAAGTGCGCGACCTTGCCTGGGTGATCCTCGCGCCGCCCATGCTGGAAGTCGCGCCGTGGCCACAGCGTCATCCGCTGGCCGGCAGTGACTGGGTACAGGACCCGCAGCGACTGGCGGACTTTCTCTGGCAACTCGACCGTGACAGTCGCCCGCTGGAAGACTGGCTGGCGCTGGCAACCACACGCCGGCTGGGCCGCTATTACGAACGGCTCTGGCAGTTCGCGGTGCAGCACGCGCCGGGGGTGGAGATCATTGCCGCCAACCTGCCGATCCGGCTCGGCAGCCAGACGCTGGGCGAACTGGACATGCTGCTGCGTGATCGTGAAGGCGTGCATCACGTCGAACTGGCAATCAAGCTCTACCTAGGGCCGCAGGACGGAGACGGCCGCGACCCGGCCAGCTGGCTGGGGCCTGGCTGCCAGGATCGGCTGGACCGCAAGCTTGCCCACCTGAGCCAGCATCAGTTGCCGATGTCTGCACGTCCGGAAAGCCGAGCGGCCCTGGCAGCGCTGGGTGTCGAGGCCTTCAGCGCGCAGTTGTGGCTGGGCGGTTATCTGCTGTATCCGTGGCCAGGCTCATGCGAATCGCCCGCAGGTGTTCACCCGCAGCATCTCAAGGGCCGCTGGTTGCATCAACGTGACTGGAAACCGTTTGTGGCGCAGAGCAGCCCCGGACGCTGGCAGCACCTGCCGCGTCATGCCTGGCTGGCACCAGCGCTTTACCACGATGCGTGGAGCGATCAGCAGCTACGCGACTGGCTGGCCGAACTCGACCCACTGGCCCCGGCGCAATTGCTGGTGCGCCTGAAAGAGAATACCGAGGGCAACTGGGAAGAAGCCGAGCGCCTGTTTCTGGTGTCGGACATGTGGCCGAATCTGGCCGACACCAGCCACCTGCTCAACTCAATCGAAGTGCCAGCGCAGCCAGTGTAATCAGCAACACCGGCACGGTCAGTACGATGCCGACCTTGAAGTAGTAGCCCCAACTGATGGTGATTCCCTTGCGCTCCAGCACATGCAGCCATAGCAGCGTCGCCAGACTGCCGATCGGGGTAATTTTTGGCCCCAGGTCGCTGCCGATCACGTTGGCGTAGATCATCGCTTCCTGAATGGCCCCGCTGGCATGGCTTGCATCGATGGACAGCAGCCCTACGAGCACGGTGGGCATGTTGTTCATGATCGAAGACAGAAACGCCGTCATGACGCCGGTGCCCATCGCTGCGCCCCAGATGCCATAGCCGGCAAACCAGTCCAGCAGACTGGCCAGATAACCGGTGAGTCCGGCGTTGCGCAGACCATAAACCACCAGGTACATGCCCAGCGAAAACACCACGATGTGCCACGGCGCTTCTTTCATCACCTTGCGCGTCTTGATCGTATGCCCTTTGGCGGCAATGGCGAGCAGCAGCAACGCGCAGACCGACGAAATCGCACTGATCGGGATGCCCAGCGGCTCAAGAGCGAAACAGCCCACCAGCAAAATCAGCAGCACGGCCCAACCGGCCAGAAACGTAGCGCGGTCATGGATAGCCGTTTCGGGCTTGTCCAGATGTTCAGGCTCGAACTCGCTGGGAATATCCCGACGGAAATAACACATCAGCACGGCCAGAGTGGCGGCGACGCTGGCCAGGTTCACCGGCACCATGACGGCTGCGTAACGGTTGAAACCGATCTTGAAGTAATCCGCCGAAACGATGTTCACCAGATTCGATACCACCAGCGGCAGGCTGGCCGTATCGGCAATGAAGCCGGCCGCCATGACGAACGCCAGGGTCGACGCAGCGGAGAAGCGCAACGCCAGCATCATGGCAATGACGATAGGCGTGAGAATCAGCACGGCACCGTCGTTGGCGAACAAGGCTGATACCAGCGCACCGAACAACACGAACAGGGCGAACAGACGACGTCCCTTACCCTTGCCCCAGCGCGCCACATGCAGCGCGGCCCAGGCAAAGAAACCCGCCTCATCCAGTAACAGCGTGATAATGATCAGCGAAATGAACGTCGCCGTGGCATTCCAGATGATGCCCCACACCACAGCGATGTCGCTGAGGTGCACAACCCCTGTCAGCAACGCCAGAACCGCCCCGAGTACCGCACTCCAGCCTACGCTCAGGCCTTTGGGCTGCCAGATGACCAGCGTAATGGTGAACAGGAAGATCAGTGTTGCTATCAGCATTATTTGGTCCGGGGTAGAAGAATGGCGAGGATGCCAAGCAGCGGCAGGTATGAGCACAACGTGTAGACGAACAGAATGCCGTGGCTGTCAGCCAGATAGCCGAGCAAGGCTGCGCCAATGCCGCCGAAGCCGAACATCAGGCCAAAGAAAAGCCCGGCAATCATGCCCACGTTGCCAGGTACAAGCTCCTGGGCGTAGACCACGATGGCGGAAAAAGCCGACGCCAGTACAAAGCCAATGATCACGCTGAGCACGCTGGTCCAGAACAGGTCTGCATAAGGCAGGGCCAGGGTGAAGGGTGCAGCGCCAAGGATCGAAAACCAGATCACGGCCTTGCGGCCAATGCGGTCGCCGATCGGACCGCCGAAAAAGGTCCCGGCCGCCACTGCGCCCAGAAACAGGAACAAGTGCAACTGCGAACTGGCGACTGACAGGTCAAACTTCTCGATCAGGTAGAAGGTGAAATAGCTGGTCAGGCTGGTCATGTAGAAGAACTTGGAAAACACCAGAAATGCCAGCACTGCCAGCACTGCCAGTGAGGCAATCACGCGTTTTCTGGACAGTCCATGAGTGGCCGCCTGACCTGCCTTGAGTTTGAACAGGTTGAGGTGCGCGCGATACCAGCGGCTTATTGCATACAGCAAACCCAGCGAGAACAATGCGAACAAGCCGATCCAGGCCACGTTGCCCTGGCCGAACGGGATGATGATCGCCGCCGCCAGCAATGGCCCGAACGCGGAGCCGGTGTTGCCGCCCACCTGAAAGGTCGACTGCGCGAGCCCATAACGACCACCGGAAGCCAGTCGCGCGATACGCGAGGCTTCCGGGTGGAATGTCGAAGAACCGATGCCGATCAAGGCGGCAGCCAGCAGAATCAATGGAAAACTGCCCACCATCGACATCATCACAATGCCGACCAGCGTACAGATCGACCCTACAGGCAGTACCAGGGGGTTAGGATGGCGGTCAGTGTAATAACCGACCCAGGGCTGCAGCAGCGATGCTGTGATCTGAAACGTCAGGGTAATCAGGCCGATCTGGGTGAAGCTCAAGTCGTAGCTGGCCTTGAGCATCGGGTAGATCGACGGAAGAATGGCCTGAATAAGGTCGTTGATCAGGTGAGCAAGGGCAACGGCACCAATAATGCGCATCACCAGCGGGCTGGCTTGAGGGGGGGTCGAGGCCTTCGCCGTCACGGGCTGAGCGCTGGTCGCCATGGGTATTCATCCGTAAAAAAGTTTTCAGGTTACCCCGGACGGATGATTACAAGATGTGTCACGCGTACCAAGGCGCGCCAATGTGCCATTTTTCAGGGCAACTGTGCCATGTTTTGTTGCGTTTTTGCTGACGGGTCGAGAAGTGCTCTGCGTTGCACAGCGGTTCTGTGATGTCAGGTGGATTGAGGTTCGGCTCAGACTCTCGCTCCCACGCTCCGCGGGGTAATGCCTTATGCCAACGCGGAGCATTGGCACGATAGTCGTAAACATCAGCAAGCTAGTCACGTCCATCGTGCCCACGCTCCACATCGGCACGACAGTCGGCTAAATTTGTGTATAACAACAAGAGCCAACACGAGGGTGCGCGCCGTGGATACCATCAAGCGTTTCTCAAGCTTTGCCGAGTTCTATCCTTTCTACCTCGCCGAGCACAGCAGCAGTACCAGTCGGCGCCTGCACTTTGTGGGCACCTCATTGGTGATCTTCCTGCTGGCGTTCGGTGTGGGCAGCGGTCGCTGGGGGTTGTTGTGGTTGTTACCCGTCGCGGGTTACGGTTTTGCCTGGGCCGGGCATTTCTTCTTCGAGAAAAACCGGCCGGCCACGTTCAAGCATCCGTTCTACAGCCTGCTCGGCGATTTCGTCATGTACCGCGATATGCTGTTGGGCAAGGTGTCGTTCTAGCCGGTTGAATCAGGCCACCGTTTCGCTGACCGGCTCCTGAACCACCGGCTGGCTTGCTTTCAAGTGCGCGTCCGCCAGACGAAACAGTTCGATAGTGCCGTCCAGGTGTTCGATCAGGGCGGTACAGGATTCAACCCAGTCGCCGCAATTGAGGTATTCCACGCCGCCCACCTGGCGGATTTCCGCATGATGGATGTGCCCGCAGACCACGCCATCCAGGCCGCGCTTCACGCACTCGTGGGCGATGGCTTCCTCGAAATCGCTGATGAAATTCACCGCACTCTTGACCTTGTGCTTCAGGTACGCCGACAGCGACCAGTAGCCATAGCCGTACTTGGCGCGCCAATGGTTCAGCCAGCGGTTGAGGGTCAGGGTGAATTCGTAGGCCGAATCGCCGAGAAAGGCCAGCCAGCGGTGATAACGGGTGATCACGTCGAACTGATCGCCGTGGATGACCAGAAGACGACGACCATCGGCCGTCACGTGCTCGGCTTCGTCCACCAGCTGGATGTTGCCCAGAACCAATTTGGAGTAACGACGCAGGAATTCGTCGTGGTTGCCCGTGACATAAATGACTTCGGTGCCGCGCTTGCTCATGGTCAGCAGCCGACGGATCACGTTGGTATGCGCCTGCGGCCAGTACATGCCGCCACGCAGCTTCCAGCCGTCGATGATATCGCCCACCAGATACACCTTGTCAGCCTGATAGCGCTTGAGAAACGCAGACAAGTGCTCGGCCTGGCAATCGCGCGTGCCCAGATGAACGTCGGAAATCCACAAGGTGCGCACGCGTTGTTTGCGGCTGGGTGTGGCGAGCTGAGCACTGGTCATGGGATGACCTCCGGCAGGGCTTCCAAGAGAGTGGAGCATGCCGGTTAACCGAATGTGACACGTGCGTGGCGATGTCGTGACAATGGCCTGTATTACTGAGGACTGGCGGGAGTATGACGGTCGTTGTGGCCCAGATCACGGGCCGGGTCGATCTGGTCGCGGAGCCGCTGCTTGAGCACCTTGGCCTCGGGAAAGCCGCCGTCGGCCTTGCGTTCCCAGAGTTGCACGCCATCGCAGGTAATGCGAAACACACCACCGGTGCCCGGCTGCAACGAGACCTTGCCCAGGTCGTCACTGAACGTGCTCAACAGCTCCTGGGCGAGCCAGGCGGCGCGCAATAGCCACTGGCATTGAATGCAATAGGTGATGATGACTTCGGGCTTTTCGGCAGACATGGACGTCCCCTCCAGAAATTCAGACGCCCATGATACGCACCCTGCGCAGGATCAACGAGCATTGGCGAAACGACGCAGTGCGCTGAGCGTCACGTCGTGGGCTGGCTCCTGCGTTGCAGTATCGGCAGCCTGCGTCTTCACGCCCAGCAAACCCAGCAAGCGGCTACGAATTGCCTGAAACCCGGCCTGCCCGCTGTCACGTTGGCGTGGCAGGTCGACGCGGATGTCATCGGCAAGTTTACCGTCGGCCAGCACGATGACCCGGTCAGCGAGCAGGATCGCCTCATCGACATCGTGCGTTACCAGCAGCACCGCCGGGGTGTGCTTGCGCCACAGGTCGATGATCAACTGGTGCATGCGAATGCGGGTCAAAGCATCGAGGGCGGCGAAAGGCTCGTCGAGCAAGCAGTTTCGGCTCACGGACCAGGCCGCGCGCCAACGCTACACGTTGCGCCTCGCCACCGGATAATGTGGCCGGAAAGGCATTCAGCCGATGGGCCAGACCGACTTCGGTCAATGCTGCTTCGGCCCGAGCCTTGGCATCGTTGATGCGCAGGCCGAGAACCACGTTTTTCCAGGCGCTTTTCCACGGCATCAGCCGCGGTTCCTGAAACACCGCGGCACGTGCCACCGGCACACGCAGCTCGCCACTGTCGATGTCGTCCAGCCCGGCCAGAGTGCGCAGCAAGGTGGTCTTGCCGGAGCCACTGGCACCCAGCAAAGCGACAAACTCGCCCGCGGCAATGTCCAGGTCCAGCCCGTCAATCACCCGTTGTGGGCCAAACTGGCGAACCACGTTACGCAACTGAACCGGGGGCGTGACTGATGAAGTGTTACGCAACTCAAGGGTCGCCATGCTCAATTCCTCACGAAGGTCGGTCGCCAGGCCAGCGCATAGCGCTCCAGCGTGCGAATGATGCCGTCGATCACCAGGCCCAGGACGCTGTAGATCAACAGGCAGATAACGATTACATCAGTGCGCATGAAGTCGCGGGCATCGCTGGCCAGAAAGCCGATTCCTGCGGTGGTGTTGATTTGTTCGACAAACACCAGCGCCAGCCAGGAGATACCCAGCGAATAGCGCAGCCCGACAAAAAAAGAAGGCAGCGAACCGGGCAGAATCACGTGCCAGATCAGCTCGCGACGGCTCAGCCCCAAGGTGTTGGCGGCCTCGATCAGTTTCGGGTCGATGTTGCGGATGCCGGAAAACAGGTTCAGGTACACCGGAAAGGTGGTGCCCATCACGATCAGCGCCACTTTGGTGAATTCACCAATGCCGAACCAGAGGATGAACAGCGGCACCAGTGCCAGCGACGGAATGGTGCGCAGCATTTGCATCGGCGAGTCGAGGGCGATTTCGCCGCGCCGGGAAAGCCCGGTTATCAATGCAGCGACCACACCAATACTGACGCCGATGCTCAAGCCCAGCAATGCGCGCTGCAGCGATACCCACAGGTGCACGGCCAGTTCGCCTGAAACAATCATCGACCATAGCGTACCGCCGATCTGCGACGGTGCGGCGATCACTCGGCTGGGCAGCAGACCGGTTTGTGAGGCCAGCTCCCAGAGCAGCAACAGTGCCAGCGGGCTGAGCAGACGCAAAACAGAGCCCGGCACTTGCCGACGCTGACGATGCTGTTCAGAGGCGCGACGCTGTTCAGGCTTGTTGACCACAAGAAAACCGGGGTCGGCGGGGTTGAGCGTTGTGTCGGACATGGGCGCATCCTTTCTGGGCAAATCGGGCGTGACGCACCCGACGCAGTATGAACACCATGCTATGCGCATAAGAAAGCCGAGTGAAATTCTATTTGGCTCTAAGCTAATAGTTAAAATATTTGACTACCGACAAAACTTATAATGCATATTTTTTATAATTAACTTAGACCAAAATCGAATTTCACAGCCCCGTCTGCTTGCCTTTATGGTGCTTCTCGACAAGGTCGAACGGACCTCAACCATTGGCAGGAGTTTTCATGAGCATCGAATTCATTGGCTATATCGCCACGCAACCCGGTTCTGAAATCCACCCGCGCAGCGGCGCGACCATCCAGCCCGACTACGTGAAGACAGTGGCCAAGGCTCATGAAGACGCAGGTTTTGATCGTGCGCTGATCGCGTACCACTCCAACAGTCCGGACAGCACACTGGTGGCTGCGCATGCCGCCAGCGTGACCAGCACATTGAAGTTTCTTGTCGCACATCGTCCCGGTTTCATCTCCCCCACCGTGGCAGCCCGACAATTTGCGACGCTGGACGTGTTCAATGGCGGGCGCACTGCGGTGCATATCATTACCGGTGGCGACGACAAGGAGCTGCGCGCCGACGGCAGCCACATCGGCAAGGACGAACGCTACGCGCGCAGCGATGAATACCTCAGCGTGGTGCGTCAGGAATGGACCAGCGACAAGCCCTTTGACCATCAGGGCACTTACTACCAGTTCGAGGGCGCGCACTCGCTGGTCAAGTCCCCGCAGCAGCCACACATCCCGCTGTACTTTGGCGGTTCCTCGGCAGCGGCGATTGCGGTGGCCGGCAAACACGCCGACGTCTACGCCCTGTGGGGCGAGACGTACGAGCAGGTGCGCGATGTGGTCAAACAGGTGCGCGCCGAAGCCGCCAAACATGGCCGGACCATTCGTTTCAGCCTGTCATTGCGCCCGATTCTGGCCGACACCGAAGAACAAGCCTGGGCACGCGCCGACAGCATTCTGGAAAAAGCCAAGGCATTGGCAGACCGCAACGGCTTTGTCCGTCGCGAACCACCCAACGAAGGGTCGCGTCGCCTGCTGGCCGCAGCGGCACAAGGTTCACGTCTGGACAAGCGCCTGTGGACGGGCATCGCTGGCCTGCTCGGCGCGCAGGGCAATTCCACGTCGCTGGTCGGCACCCCGGAACAGGTCGCCGAAGCGCTGCTGGACTATTACGACCTGGGGATTACCACCTTCCTGATTCGCGGCTTCGACCCGCTGGAAGATGCTATCGATTATGGCAAGAAGCTGATCCCGCTGACCCGCGCACTGGTGGCTCAGCGTGAACGGCAGGCTCGCGAACAAGTGGCCTGATTCAACTCCATGCGGGCGGGCGAGGCTTCTGACTGAAGACTGCCCGCCTCCCGCAATGACGTTTTCAGGCGGCTGCTGAAACCGGCTTGAGGGAGCGCGCCACCAGCGCTCCAAAAGCCTCGACCGGTGCTTGCAGATTGCCCAGAAAACGTGGGTAGAACAGCCACAGGTCCATCACCGGTTTGAAGTCCTTGAGCGGTAGCACCGCCAGTTGCTCGCGGTGAGCGCTGCGCTCCAGCAACGGCCTTGGCACCAGACCCAACCCCATGCCATCGGCTACCAGCCCCAGTTGCAGCTCGGTGCCGAAGGTTTCCAGATTGACCTTCATGCTCAGCCCCTGATCGGTCAGCGTACGCTGCAAACCTGCGCGAAAACCGCAGCCGTCGGGGTTGAGTACCCAGCCCTGCTCGTAGCAATCCGCCAGCTTGCCGGGCTTTTTCGGCACCAGCCCCATGGCGCAGACCACCACCAGTTCCATCTTGCCGATGGACTGACCGACGATGTTGTCCGGAAATATCTTGCCAGCAGGGAACAGCGCTGCCGCAGCATCCAGCTCACCGTTTTCGATCTTGCCGATCAGGTGACTGCCCCAGCCGGTGCTGACCTGGGCGCGCAAATCCGGGAATTCTCCGCGTAGCTGCTTGAGCGCATCGAGCAGCACCACGTCACCGATGGTTTGCGGCACACCCAGACGCAACAGGCCGCTGGGCGGCGTGTCGCTGGCCACCAGCTCGCGCAACGCATCCATCTCGCGCAGGATTGCCAGGCACTTCTGGTACACCTGGATGCCCATCGGCGTTGGCTTGAGCGGCTTGGTATTACGATCGAACAGCTCGACCCCAAGGGCCTGCTCGAAATTCTGCACCCGGCGAGTAATCGCCGGCTGGGTCAGATCCAGCGATTCAGCGGCATGGCTGATCGACTGACAGCGGATGACTGCAACGAACGCATCGATATCATCAATTTTCATTCGGACCGCACATAAAGAAGAGAAGAAACACAGGCAAAAAGAATAGTCCCGGCAGACGTCCATTCATAGCCCGTCCAACAGACCGACGCTAGATTTCACGCATTGCAGCACGGAAGTAAAAGACGTTTTCGTTATAACCTAATCATTAAAAAATAGCATATTAAATATCAATATTATGCTTATATCAAACCATTCCCTGACCCTGATCTGGAAATGGACATGACTCAGAACCGACACCCGGAACGACTCGGGGCCTTTATCGACGCGCTGGGCGAGCTGATTGGCAGCGAGCCGCACGAAGGCGATCTGTTGCGTCGCGGCGGCAAGCTGCTGGCGCAACTGGTCAGCCACGATGACTGGCTGGCAGAAGAATTTGCCGTACCCGACCCCGACCGCTATCAGCAATTTCTGCTGCATGCCGACCCGCAGCAGCGCTTTTCAGTGGTCAGTTTTGTCTGGGGGCCGGGGCAACGCACGCCGATTCATGAGCATCGCGTCTGGGGCCTGATCGGCATGCTGCGCGGTGCCGAGCATTCACAGGGCTATACCCGCAACGCGCAAGGACGCCTGGAAACCAGCGGCCCGGCAATTCGCCTGCAACCCGGCCAGGTCGAAGCGCTGTCACCGAAAAGCAACGATGTGCATCAGGTCAGCAATGCTTTCAACGATCAAGTGTCGATCAGCATCCACGTTTACGGCGCCGATATTGGCACCGTGAAACGTGCGGTCTACGACCTGGACGGCACAGAAAAACTGTTCATCTCCGGCTATTCGAATGCCGCAGCCATCACCCACGCCACTCAGGATCAGCCAACAGGGAGCCCCGCCCTATGACCACCCCCGCCACCCGATCATTCGCCGACGTTCGTCAGGCATTGCTGGACCGCCAGGAACTGGCCTTGGTAGACGTCCGCGAAGAGGCGCCCTTTGCCCAGGCCCATCCTCTGTTTGCGGTGAACATCCCGTTGTCGAAGCTGGAGCTGGAGGTGTTCCCGCGCATCCCGCGACGCGACACAGCCATAACCCTGTACGACGATGGCGAGGGCCTGGCGCAGGTTGCGCTGCAACGTTTACAAGCGCTGGGCTACAGCGATGTGAGACTGCTCGACGGCGGCCTGCAAGGCTGGCGTGAGGCTGGCGGCGAGTTGTTCATCGATGTGAATGTGCCGAGCAAGGCGTTTGGCGAACTGGTGGAACACCATCGTGCTACCCCGTCTCTGGCGGCTGAAGAGGTCAAGGCCCTGCTCGACAACAACGCCGATGTAGTGGTGCTCGATGCCCGGCGCTACGACGAATACCAGACCATGAGCATCCCCGGTGGCATCAGCGTACCGGGCGCGGAACTGGTGCTGCGGGCACGGGAGCTGGCACCGGACCCGAACACCCGAATCATCGTCAATTGCGCCGGTCGCACGCGCAGCATCATCGGCACTCAGTCGCTGGTCAATGCGGGCCTGCCCAATCAGATCAATGCGCTGCGCAATGGCACGATTGGCTGGTTACTGGCCGGTCAGACGCTGGATCATGGTCAAGACCGGCGTTTTGCAGCAGTCAGTGAGGAAACCCGCGAAACCGCCAGTGCCGATGCGCGCAAGGTGGCTGATCGCGCCAAGGTCAAACGCGCCAGCCGCGCTGACCTGCAACGCTGGCAAGCCGAGACTTCGCGCACCACGTACCTGTTCGATGTGCGCACACCGGAAGAGTTTGCCAAAGGCCATCTGCCCGGTGCGCGCTCCACACCGGGCGGGCAACTGGTGCAGGAAACCGATCACTTCGCCAGCGTACGCGGCGCACGAATAGCCTTGGTGGACGACGACGGCGTGCGCGCCAACATGTCGGCCTCCTGGCTGGCGCAACTGGGCTGGGACGTGTCGGTGCTCGATGATCTGCATGCAGCAGACTTCAGCGAAACGGGTGACTGGGATGCGCCGTTCCCTGCGCCACCGCAAGTGGAGGCGATCAGCGTCGAGACGCTTGTTCAATGGCAGACACAGGTCAAGGTGGCGGTGCTGGATTTCACCGCCAGCGCCAATTACGTCAACCAGCACATTCCCGGTGCCTGGTGGACCTTGCGCGCCGACCTCAAACAGACGCTGGAAAAAATACCTGCCGCCGACCGCTACGTATTGACCTGTGGCAGCAGCCGTCTGGCGCGCTTTGCCGTGGCCGACGTCGAAGCGCTGACCGACAAGCCGGTGTTTTTGCTCGATGGCGGCACCGCCAGCTGGATCAAGGCTGGCCTGCCGTTGGAGCATGGCGAAAGCCGACTGGCCTCGCCACGCATCGATCGCTATCGCCGCCCGTACGAAGGCACCGATGCGCCGCGCGAAGCCATGCAGACCTACCTGGACTGGGAGTTTGGCCTGGTGGAGCAATTGGGCCGGGACGGGACGCACGGGTTTTACGTGATTTGAGCGTGAGGAACGATAAGTGTCTGGCCGACCGATCAACTCAATGGAGAAACACCTCAATGCTGCCTTTTTTCAAATCACCTCTACCGCTCAAAAGCCTGCTGCTGGGCGCGTTGCTCAGTGTGCTGGCAGGCCAGCAGGTGGTCGCTGCCGAGCAGGCTCCGCTGTTGGTCGCCAATCAGAAGTCGCTGCTGAAAATACTGTTGCAGGTCTCCGGCGAACTCAAGGACGTGCCTTACGAGATCCAGTTGAGTTCCCCTCGGCGGCCCCTCTGGGAGAGGCATTGAACGCTGGCGCTGTGGATATCGGTGCGCTGGGTGATGCGCCCTATGTGTTCGCGCTGGGCGCGGGTGCGCCCTTGAAAGTGGTCAGCATTACCCATGCCCAGGGCCGTTTCACCACGGCGGTGCTGGTCTCGAAGGACTCGCCGATCAAGACCGTTGCCGACCTCAAGGGCAAGCGCATCGTCACCGGGCGCGGCTCCATCGGCCACTACCTGGCGATCCGCGCCCTGCATGAAGCCGGGCTGAAAACCAGTGACGTCACCTTCATCAACCTGCTGCCCAGCGAATCGCGTCTGTTGCTGGACAGCGGCGACGCCGATGCCTGGGCGACCTGGGACCCTTACACGACGATTTCCATCGCGCAAAGCGACGCTCGTGTGCTGGTCAGTGGCAGCGAGTTGCTGAGCAATCACCTCTACCTCGCCGCCACCAGCAAGGCCATTGAAGGCAAACGTGCCCAACTGGATGATTTTGTAGCCCGCGTGGAGCGCGCCTTCAACTGGTCCAATGCTCATCCCGAAGAGTACGCGGCCGCTCAGGCGAAAGTCACCGGCCTGCCGCTGGCGGTGCATCTGGCGGTGGCCAAGGCGACGAAAATGCAACGTACGCCGATTGATGATCAGATCGTTCAGGGACTGCAGAACACTGCGGACACCTATCTGGCTGAAGGCATCCTGACTAAAAAAATCGACGTTTCAACCGGCTTCGACAAGAGCTTCAACGCCTCGCGCGCGCAGATCGCTCAGGCCGCCACGCAATGACCGCTGCATAACCGCTGCGAAAAGGACTCCGCATGACACTCTCGACCCTGCGCCCTACCCCGCGCCAGCATTATCCGGCAGCCGAGTCGGCTGAAGACTTCAGCGAACGACTGGCTACGCTGACCGCCACACTGGCTGAAACTGCCGAGCAGTACGACATCAGCGCCCAGTTCCCGCATGCCAACTTTCAGTTACTGCACACCCACGGCCTGCTCGGCCTGACCGTACCGGCTGAACTGGGCGGCGGCGGTGCCGATCTGCCGCGCGCGCAGCAAGTAGTCAGCGCAGTAGCCAAGGGCGAACCGTCGACGGCGCTGATTCTGGTCATGCAATACCTGCAGCATTCAAGGCTGCAAGAGAACCGTAACTGGCCGAGCCATCTACGTGTACAAGTTGCCGAAGAGGCGGTACGCGAAGGTGCGCTGATCAACGCCCTGCGTGTCGAGCCTGACCTAGGCCCCCCTGCGCGTGGCGGCCTGCCGGGCACCGTCGCCCGCCGCAGCGCCGACGGCTGGCGCATCAGCGGCAGCAAGATCTACTCCACCGGCAGTCATGGCCTGACCTGGTTCGCCGTGTGGGCGCGCAGCGACGACGATGACCCGCTGGTGGGCAGCTGGCTGGTCCACAAGGACACGCCGGGCATCAGGATCATCGAGGACTGGGACCACTTGGGCATGCGCGCCACCAGCAGCCACGAAGTCCGCTTCGACGACGTGCTGGTGCCGCTCGATCATGCCGTCAGCGTCAGCCCGTGGAGCGCCCCGCAATCCGAACTTGATGGGTCGGGCATGCTGTGGATGTCGGTGCTGCTGTCGTCGGTCTACGACGGCATCGCCCACTCCGCCCGCGACTGGCTGGTGCACTGGCTGGAACAGCGCAAGCCGTCCAACCTCGGGGCTACGCTGTCGACCCTGCCGCGCTTTCAGGAAACCGTCGGGCAGATCGACACCTTGCTGTTCGCCAACCAGAGCCTGCTGCAGTCCGCGGCCCAGGGCCACACGCCCGCACAGCATGCTGCACAGATCAAATACCTGGTGACCGGAAACGCTATCCGTGCGGTGGAACTGGCCATCGAGGCCTCAGGGAATCCAGGACTGTCACGCAGCAACCCGCTGCAGCGCCATTACCGCAACGTGCTGTGCGGCCGGGTGCATACGCCGCAGAACGACGCGGTATTGGCGGGTGTGGGCAAGGCGGTTTTTGCGGCACGTAATAAAGAGCAGTAAAACGCACTCAGAGCAGTGACGGCGGCTAGAACGCCGTCACCGGCGGCAGTGCCTGATCCCATTTGACGATATCCACCGACGCGGTCTGCGCCGCACACCCTTGCGACAGGCTGGAAGCACCGATGTCCTGGGTGATCACATTAGGGTTGCCGTGCTTTTCCAGGCTGCCCGGCTCGCCATGCACCAATGGATCGAACCAGGCACCGGTGGCAATCTGCACCACGCCGGGTCGAATACTGTCCGATACGATTACTCCAGCCAGAAACGCCCCCCGCTCATTGAAGACCTTGGCCATATCACCATCGACCAACCCGCGCATTTGCGCATCCAGCGGGTTCAGGGTCAGCGGCTCGCGTGCCTGAATTTTCGAGGAACGGCTGTAGCTGCCGTGGTCGTACTGACTGTGCAGGCGGGTTTTGGGTTGATTGGACAGCAGGTGCAGCACGTGGGTAGGCGCAGGTTTATCCAGCCATACCGGATGGCCAGGACAGTCCGCATAAGCGAAGCCTGCGATGCGCTCGGAGAAAATTTCGATACGCCCGGACGGCGTCGGCAGTGGATGCGCGTCAGGGTCATCGCGAAAGGACTTGAGCAGTACGTTATCGGTCTGGGGATAGTCTATTTCCAGTAATCCGTCACGCCAGAACTGTTCGAAATCCGGCAGGATAATACCAAAGGTTTCAGCGCGCTGCCGAGACTCATCGTAAATAAAATGCAGCCAGGCCTGGGCATCACGTCCTTCGGTAAACGCCTGCGCCACACCCAGCCGCTCGGCCAGCCCGGCCAGAATCGAATAGTCATCACGAGACTCGCCCACCGGTGCGATGGCCTGCTGCATCGCAATCATGAAACGATCGGACGCCGAGCTGCCGATGTCATTGCGTTCCAGCGCCGTGGTGGCTGGCAGCACGATGTCGGCATAGCGTGCCTGAGCGGTCCAGAACTGCTCGTGAACGATGATGGTTTGCGGCCGCTGCCACGCTTCCAGCAGCCGATTGAGGTCTTGATGGTGGTGAAAGATATTGCCACCCGCCCAGTACACCAGGCGAATATCCGGGTAAGTCTGCTGCTGCCCGTTGTAATCGAAGGGTGTGCCGGGGTTGAGCAACATATCTGTCACCCGCGCAACCGGAATGAAGTCCTTGACCGGATTGCTGCCTTGGGAAAAGCGCGGCCCGGAGAATGCCTTGCGGCCGCTGCCGGTGTTGTTCATGCAGCCATAACCCAGGCCAAAGCCGCCACCGGGCAAACCGATCTGCCCCAACAACGCCGCCAGGGTGACGGTCATCCAGAACGGTTGCTCACCATGTATAGAACGTTGCAATGAATAAGCGACGTTGATCATGGTGCGTTTGCTGGCCATGCGCCGCGCCAGGTCGACAATCTGCTGCGCAGGGATATCGGTCAATGCTGCGGCCCACTGCGGGTCCTTAGGCTGGCCGTCGACGTGACCCAGCAGATAATCGCGAAAACGCGCATAACCCACGGTGTAGCGCTGAACGAAATCTTCGTTGTGCAGCCCTTCGCTGATCAATACCCAGGCAAGCGCCATCATCAACGCCGTATCGCTGCCGGGGCGTACCGCCAGCCACTGGTTATGCGCCGGGCCAGCCAGGTCATCACGCAGCGGGCTGACGTTGACGAACTCCACGCCCGCGTCGGACATGCGTTGCAACGCGTCGGCCAGCAGATGGTCACTGGCACCGCCGGGGCTGGTCTGCGCATTCTTGGCGGGCAACCCCCCGAAGGCGACGAACAGCTCGCAGTGCTCGGCAAGGTTCTTCCAGGACGTATGCGCCGCCAGCAGCCAGTCCATGTTGCCGACAATGTGCGGCATCAGCACCCGCCCGGCCCCCAGGCTGTAGCTGTCGGTACTGAATACATAACCGCCGATGCAGTTGAGGAAGCGATGCAGCTGGCTTTGTGCGTGATGAAAACGCCCCGCGCTGCCCCAGCCGTAGCTGCCGCCAAAAATTGCCTGATTGCCATACTTGCCTTTGACGCGCTGCAACTCACTGGCGACCAGATCCAGCGCCACCTCCCAGGAGACCTCGACGAACGGCTCCTGCCCACGCAGATCGGGTCGCCCGCCGGCTTGCTGAAGAAAACTGCGACGTATCGCCGGGCGCATGACGCGTGTGGGCGAGGTAATGGCATCGGCAACCGAATCGCCAATCGGTGAAGGGTCCTTGTCCCACTCCGCAGGCAGCAGGGCTTTCAACTTGCCTCCCTCGACCTGCGGGCGATAAACACCCCAATGCAATGACGTAAAACTCATGGTGAAGGCTCCAGAACAAGGCAGTCGTTCAGCGGGCAACCTGCGTCTGGCTATCCAGAGCCGCATTGAACGACTCGTCAAACACGCTGGCAGCAGGATAGCGTTTGGTCAGCCCGGCGTGGTTGAAAAAATCGATAGTCTGCTGTGCGCCTGCCACCACTTGCGGGGTGATCGGCACCACCACGACCTGAGCGCGGGAAAACCAGCGGCGCGCTACTTGTGCATCGGCTTTGGTCAGCGCAGCCCAGGCGTTGGCGTAGATTTCATTGTGCTGCGGGTCGCTGACCGACCAGGCGCGCGCAGCTTGCAGGCGCTGCAGGAAATCGCTGATCTGCGCGCGCTTGTCCTTGATGGCCTGATCGTTGGCGACAATAAAGCTTTGCGCAGGGATCAAGCCGTCGGCAGTTGCAATGATTCGTGCGCCCTGACGCTCCTGTTGAGTGACATAGGGCTCCCAGGTCGCAATCGCGTCCACCGAGCCGCCATCCAGCGCGTGAGAGGAATCCAGTGCACTAAGGTAGCGATAGTCCACGGCATCGCGGGCGACACCCGCCCTGTCCAGCGCGGTGAGCATCAATTGCTGGCTGAACGAGCCCTTCCAGATGGCGACTTTCTTGCCGGCCAGATCCGCGACGGTTTTGATCGGCGAATCCTTGCGCACTACGATCGCAACGCCGTCGAGGTTCTGCCGCGATACGCCGATGACCTTGATCGGCGCACCCAGCGCGCCCATGAATAGCGCAGGCGAATCGCCCAGCAAACCGATGTCCAGGCTACCGACGTTCAACGCTTCGGCGACCGGGGAGCCTGCGGTGAACTGCTTCCATTCAAGCTCGTAGGGCAGATCCTTGAGTACACCGGCCGCTTCCATCACGGTCCGGGCGCTGTAACTCTGATCACCGACAATCAGGTCGGCAGCCTGGGTGTTCAGCGTGGCCACAAGGCCCAGCGCCAGGCCCGTCAGCAGGCGTTGGCTCCAGCAGATGATAGTTGTCGGCACAGGCAGGGTCTCCAGAAGCATCGGGCAGATCGAATTGATCGGCAACGACCCTAACACCCGAACAAAAATTAGCTAAATTCATTTTTGCTCTAACCTAAGATGCAAAAAAATTATCTAAACCTGTCCGACGAAGCGCTCACCCAGGCGGTTCATTGAGCTCGATAGCTGATTCCAGACGCTCGCGCAGGAATTCGATGAATGCCTGCACTGGACGTGAGGCCTGACGGTGCTGGGGATAAACCGCTGACAGCGTCAAGGGCTCGGGCCGCAAGTCATCTAGCACCCGCACCAGGCTGCCGTCAAGCAGCGCCGCGCCAACAATGAACGTCGGCAGGTAGGTGATGCCCAGCCCGGCCACCGCCGTGTCTCTCAGCAGCTCGCCATTATTGGCGCGCATCCGCCCGCTGATGTTCAATATCAAAGGCTTGCCCTGCACCTGAAAACGCCATTGCGCCTGACGGCTGTGGCCATAGGGCAGGCAATCATGAGCGTGCAGATCTTCGGGTTTTTGCGGCGTACCGCGCTCGGCCAGGTAGGCAGGGCTGGCGCAGTAGACCCGATCAATCGAGGCAATGCGCCGGGCGATCAGGCTGGAGTCTTCCAGCACCCCGATACGCAGCACCAGGTCATAGCCTTCGCTGATCAAGTCCACCGCACGGTCGCTCAGGTCCACCTCCACCGCCACGTCGCGGTAGCGCTGCAAAAACAGCGGCAGCAGACAGCCCAGATGCGCAACGGCAAACGACAGCGGCGCACTCAGGCGCAGGGTGCCGCGTAGCTCGTTGTTCTGCCCGGTAATCCCCTGCTCGACCTGTTCGACCTCGGCCAGCAGGCGCAGGGCAGACTCGTAGTAACTCTGCCCCAGCGGCGTGACATCCAGACGTCGCGTCGAGCGGTTGAGCAAACGTACGCCCAGCCGTTCCTCCAGTTGCATCATGCGCCGACTGACAAATTGCTTGGACAGGCCCAGCTTGTCGGACGCCGCCGTGAAGCTGCCGGACTCCATGACCTGGCAGAAAATCCGCATGTCTTCAAAAGGGTTCATGTGTCGTGGCCTGAGTGAACGCTGGGTACTGTTCGACAGAGCGTAACGTGCCACCCGGCACTGTCAACCACAGCGAGACAGTCATTCATGTTCCAGCTACTTATTGCGACAGTCGATAAGCCGTAACCTTTGTCTCACTTGATCGATTGCTGAATGTGCAGCGTCGATAGACGGATGGAGAAAGAATCATGCTGACTCTTCGTAAAGCTTCCGACCGCGGCGCTGCCAACCATGGCTGGTTGAAATCCTTTCATACCTTTTCCTTTGCCGGTTATCGCAACCCCCAGGAGCAGGGCTTTTCCGATCTGCTGGTGATCAATGACGACCGCGTGATTGCGGGCAAAGGTTTCGGCCAGCACCCACACCGTGACATGGAAATCTTTTCCTACGTTCTGGAAGGTGCGTTGGAACACAAGGATACGCTGGGCACCGGGTCGGTGATTCGCCCTGGCGACGTGCAATTGATGAGTGCCGGCAGCGGCGTGGCGCACAGCGAGTTCAATCATTCGCACACCGAGGGCGTGCATTTTCTGCAGATATGGATCGTGCCGAATGTTGCAGGCGCAACCCCGAACTACCAGCAGGAGCATTTCAGCGCTGAACAGAAACGCGGTCATTTGCAGCTGATCATTTCGCCAGAAGGCGAGAACGGTGCGCTCAAGGTCCGTCAGGACGCTCGTGTGTATGCCGGTCTGTTCAATGGCAATGAAACTGCGACCCTGGAACTGGCTGCCAACCGATATGCCTACGTGCATGTGGCCCGTGGCAGTGTGGTGCTCAATGGGCAGCCGCTTGACGAAGGTGACGGGGTGCGTTTGCGCAACGAACAGGTCATTAGCCTGAGCGAAGGCGTTGACGCAGAAGTGTTGGTCTTTGACATGCGGCCCAATGAACTGCCGCAAATGCCCTGATGTATCGGGCCCGTTACCGGGATCGACATGGCGTTTCTTTCACTTGATCGACGCCTGCGCCTGAGCCACGCTTCGCCCTACAAGGCATAGTATTCACTCCCCCCTGCCCTTGCCGGGCAGCGGGCCGGGTGGGTCAGCGCTATCGAGCATCAGGCGAGGAGAAAACCGTGGCCAGTGATCAACTTGATTGTATCCTTTTGAAACCCGCCAAACCCTCTCAAGGCAAGCAGGGTATGGATTATCAGGTCGGCATCTCCGCACAAAGTGCAGGTGCCCGACATATCCATATGCAGCTGCTGACAATTGCCCCTGGAGGCAGGGGCAAGGCTCACAAACATCAGGAGCATGAAACCGCCATCTATGCCCTGAGTGAAGCCACCGGCTGCTGGTATGGCGAGTCGCTGGAAAAGCATGCCATCGTGGAAGAAGGCGACTTCTTTTATATCCCGGCGGGAATGCCGCATGTGCCCTATAACCGCAGCAACGAGCGCGAAGCAAAGGTTCTGGTCGCGCGTACTGACCCCAATGAGCAGGAGAGCGTGACCCTGATGCCAGAGCTCGACGAGTTATTGGCGTCCAGACAGGGCTGAGCGTGACATGCGGGAAAGATGATCTTTTATAAAGATGCTCAAAACACACAAACAAAAACGCCGCTCTGATGAGCTAA
>NZ_LJQT01000288.1:0-3742 GCF_001400515.1 Pseudomonas meliae
GTTTTCATCCGGCAAAGTGACGTTGTTAAACGCCTCTTGTACTTTGTAAACTGTTGTCGAATGAGGTGGCAACGCTTTTAGCGGAATCGTGGCCCCGTCGATGACGCCCGTTTCCATATTATGATCGTAAGCAAGAAACGTAATCGAAGCAGGTTGCAACGCATAGCGAATCAAGCCACCGGAGCCACCAAGACGTGACATTATTCTTAAATAGACCGGATGCGGGCAGACAAAAAACAAGCCCTTTCGACACAATGCTTCTCGTTGTAGCACTTGGCCCTTGTAAATGAGTTGCGGCAAAATTCGCTTATTGACATTTTCCCAGTTCAGGCCAGCCGTCGTTGTTGGGTTTGTCCGTTCAGGCGAAAGCAATCCTTCCCGCCCATTGCGATAGTTGCCCGTAGTGTCGATAGTCTGTACTTCAACAGCGACAAACTCTTTTAATTTTCCGTTGGCATCAAGTAATGCCAAGACCCAATCCACGAAATAGCTTCCCGCCCCATCTTTTTGCGGTAGTCGCAATTCACCGCCCCAGCGTTTTCCAAATACCGCTACGACGGGTTCTTGTTTAGCCTTCGCTCTTTCCGATGCCTTCCCTCCGGCGACCAGCTCATAATCTTCCTCAAAGGCAATTTTTGCTACGTCATACAAAATGCGATATTTGTCCGCGTATAAACGGATAGGGCAGCACATGACAGGGCCAGAAGTCATAGGCTTGATGGTACAGACGCCGGCAATGAGACTGTCGCTAAGGCGCTTCTCGCAATTGTCGGCCAAATAGGGGCATTGTTTGTCCGTGGCGGCAGCGATTGCCGCTGGCGAATGGTCATCAGCTCGATAACCAAAAAACTCCCAAATTTTCCCTGCCACTTTTACACCGTCCTTACTTTGCGTGCAGTCTTCTGACTTTTCTGACTTTCTCCAAGTACACGAGCGATTGTCCGACCTACGGCCGCGCCAAGCAACGGCGGTACAGCGTTGCCGACCTGCTCGTATTGCTCAACCCGAGAACCGCAAAAAACGTAAGTATCGGGGAAGGATTGGAGCCGTGCAGCCTCACGCACGGTAAAGGCCCTGTCCTGCTCATAATGGAAATAAGCCCCCCAATGGGGATCACATTTGGTCAGAATTGTGGATGCAAGGCCGTCCGGATGAACCCTACCGTAACGTTTTGTGTGGTCACTGCGCCGCGCCATGCGCATTCCGCGCGGTAAGAGCTCCTCAGGGATATCAGTCCAGTTTCCACCCTGTGGTATATGCGCCATGCGCTCAAGATTGATTTTGCTCAACCGCGCTGCTTCGTGACACGTTACGCCCTCCGAACCAATGCGCATCAATTGTTGATATTGATTGTCGAACATATGCCGATAAGGTTTTACCGGTTCGCCCATTTCGCCGTTGCACAGTAAAGGTAAGTCGCCAATGGCGTCCTTGACCGTGACGTGTGATGGCAATTCCAGGGGACGCGGCAAATTCACCAAGTTTTTCCCGGCGAATTGCGAGGTGAAATTCACTCGAACCGGCGCGTGGCGCAGCGGTTCTGGGAATAGTGCCGTCGGATCGACGCCGCAACGGCTGCCAAGAATGATTGTGCGCCACCGAGTTTGCGGCACACCGTAATGCGGGGCGTACAGAATCCGAACATCGGCGTCGTAGCCCAGAGCCTTTAATGATTCTAGGATCGCATCCAGCGTTGCACCACCTTCAAACGACACCATGCCAGGGACGTTCTCGATCAAGACCGCTCGCGGCTGAAATTCGGTGACAAACCGTAGGTATTCGCGGAACAGGTGGTTCCGTGAATCCTCGGTGGAACGCTTGGGCGCGTTGATCGAAAAGCCTTGGCATGGCGGGCCACCGGCGATCAAGTCCAATTCGCCTCGCTTCAAGCCTAATAACTTTCGGACTTTACGGGCATCGACCTCGCGGATGTCTTGGTTATCCACATGCGTGGATGGATGGTTGGCAGCGTAGGTCTGCGCATAGCGCGGGGAAATCTCGTTTGCGTAAAGCGACGTGAACCCAGCCTCGCGCAATCCTTCGGACAGCCCGCCCGCGCCTGCAAACAAGTCGAGCGAAGTCAAGCGCCCTTCCAAGGAATTAAATTGGTTCATATCGCTTTTCTCTTGGGTAATTGACGCGGCTTCCTGAATGCTGGGGCCGTGAACATATCTGGCTGCAAGCCATCTTGATGCCGGTCAGCGAATGCCCGCATGAACTCGCGCAAAACTTCCGACGCACACCTATTTTCGGCCAAGCAAGCCCCCTGGAACGCCTCACGGAGTTCCCTTTCAACACGGATACGGAGACCAGCGTCTTTGCTCGACATAGAGTGATAGTATCGTATGGATACACATTTGTGTATCCATACATGAGGTGCTCCCTGGGGTTGTAAGCCGGAATCCCAGAAATTTCCGTCATGGTTGGGAAGCCAGTACGGGTGCGGATTAACGCCAAACAGTTGATTTCCGATGCAGCCGCGCCAAGCGAGAAGATGGCACCTTTCCATGGGTAAAACGTGTACGTAAAACCATGTCGGGTAGAAGAACCAGCCGGAAACCAAGCCTCAGACGTTTTCCGACGGAATTTTCGGCGATTCCGGCTTATACCCCCGTCACGGGGTTCTCACTGCCAGTTGGAACCGTTGGAGCCTATGCGCCCACGAAAGAGGCGCATTTGTTCATAGGATCCAATTCATGCAGAATCATGTCATTACTTCCCGAGGCGTCATACCTTTGTCGAGAGGGGGTTCAGCCAGCGATCTCGAGCCTGCCTATGAGCAGTTGACTCCCGAAGCCTATCGACACGCGGTTACGAAATTCAAACAAGCGCTGACTACACCGGAGCGGCCGACCGGTGAACCCGTGTTCCTCTATGACCGCACACCAGGCGAACTGGAAAATTTCCGTTCTTCGGACAGTTTTATTCTTCCCCCTCACCTCAATCAAAAAGGCTGGGACACGCTGCACATTTCCGGCAGTGCCAGTATCGCCAGTTTGGAGCAAGTGCAACGCTTGCATGCCACCCCCGAAAGCCCCGTCGTGGTATTGGATGTACGAGAAGAATCTCACGCGATCGTTGGGGGCTATCCATGTACTTGGCGACTGGGCAACAATTGGGCGAACGTGGGTAAAAGTCGCAATGCCGTCATCGCCGATGAGCAATCTCGCATCGCTGCGCTCAAGCAGCAGCCAACAGTCGAGATCATTCATCGCAAGGATGCCAAACACGGGCTGGAGAATCCTCGTAAGGTAGTGTTGAAGAGCCCGGATATCTCCAGTGAAGAAGACTTGGTGAAGTCCACTGGTGCAGGGTACCTGCGTTTGATGGTGACCGACCACATGGGCCCGCGTTCGGAAGACATTGACCTATTCCTAGCCATGGAGCGCGCGTTACCCGAGCACGGTCGGGTACATATCCATTGCGGTGTCGGGCAAGGCCGCACAGGCATCTTCATCGCCATGCACGACATGCTTAAGAACGCTCACCACGTATCGTTTCATGACCTGATAGAACGCCAACTCGCGTTCAATCCAGGTCGCGCGCTGGATTTCAACAAGGATGTCACCCACGAAGGCCGCACCAACCTGCGCAATGACCGCTTGGAATTCATTTCGCTGTTTTACGAATACGCCAAGCAAAACCCGAAAGGAGCGCCCCGCTCATGGTCAGAATGGCTCGCTGACCCGAACACCCCCTCTCAACAACGCTGACTGACTTACGCTAAGGAAGATCTGAAGTA
>NZ_LJQT01000087.1:0-378 GCF_001400515.1 Pseudomonas meliae
TTTTGGTTGGCGTTGACAACAAACAAACCATTTGCTCAAGCAAGATGTTCGGCCAGCGGGTCAACACGATTGAGGGACTTGGACAGGCACTGGCCACATACATTCACAAGGCCGCTGAGAAGCTTCGTAAGCAGCGTTCGTTATGCTGTGTGCTGCGTATCGGTATACAGACCTCGTTCCACGGGGACGGCCCCAAATACGCCAATTCGGCCACCATTACACCCGACTACCCAACCGATGATGTGCGGGTGCTGACAAGGCATGCACTGCGTGCGTTGGAAAGCATTTACAGGCCGGGCTTTGCTTACAGCAAGGCTGAGGTCATGCTGATGGATCTGCGAAAGCGCGGGGAATACACGCAAGTGAACCGCCCCGGGT
>NZ_LJQT01000366.1:0-1874 GCF_001400515.1 Pseudomonas meliae
TGTGCCTGTTTAGCGAATTCGAGATTTTGGGTCAGACCCAAGATTGTCTCTGAATGTCTCTCGATGACACAGAATGTCTCTCTGTGTCACTAATCTTGTTAGGTTGACTCTAAATGTCTCTACTTGACTTTGAGTGTCTCTAAATGTCACAAAGGGTCTCTAACCCTCGTGAGCCACATTCGAGCATCGGTGAGAGCACTGAAAGGAGAAGAAAATGGACGACTGGCGCAGCAAACCAAGAACAGGCAAGAGCCAGGTAACACCATGGCTGCAACAGATTCAGGCACGCATCGACATGGGTGCCACGATGAAGCAGGCCTACGACGAGCTGATGTCGAATGAGTCCATTTCGCTTGGGTACCGCCAGTTTGTTAGGTACGTCCACACGCTGACATCCAACACACAAGCCACAACACAGAAGACAACGGACAAGCAAACCGCTATAGCTGAGGGACATGCGAAAACGCCCCCTGAGCCAAAAAAGGCAGACAACCAGAGAACACCGATGACACCCGCTGACTTTCGAAAGATCAGGGAAGACTTCGATAGAATGGACTTGAATGCACTTGTTTCAGGCAAGGGGCTGATATTCGACGAAAAATGAATAGCGCGTACTGGCTAGTTCTTATACTTGTCTTTGATACCTGTAGGGATTTTTTCCAACAAAGCGCGTTGTTCTTTATATTCTTGATAGAACCACTTGTTGATTTCATTAACGTCTTGGCTTTCAATAGCGATCCAGGTCATGCCACCGATCATCATAGCTGCCATCACGACCAATCCTGCAAGCATCATATGGTTAAATCGAGTGGCTTGCGTATCTCTGAGATTTCCAGACAACGCAGACACACGATTTTCCAGTTGTTCAATCTTGACCGTCGCACGATTGAGTGCAGGCTCGAAAGCATTAGCAAGACTGTCATGGATGGCCTCAGAAAGCTTGATCCCGACATCTAGACCAGCCTTGGTCGTGGTGGCTTGAATCAATTCTTTAGTGCTTTCCTGGAGAAACAATGCGGTGTCTTCTGCATCTTCAACAGCATCAGCGACAATTCTTAACGAATCATCCATTGAAAGCTCAAGCAACCTGGGTATGTTCTTGATACTGTCGTGCAAGTGACCCACGTCACTTAGCAACTCGGTAATGAGAACGTCACGTGCAGTGGCTGTATTCTTTTCAATCGTGCTCATAGAGCATCCTCCTCCGCAAACAACGCATCAAAGACTACATCAAGCTTACGATTAACGCCTTTGGCGAGAAGCTTCAAGCCATACATATCTGACCAAAGCTCACGATCTTTCATGTCAGCGCTCTTGTCTTTCAGCAACGTCTTGTAGTCGGTGTCATTGCTCATCAACGATGTAAGAGAAATACGCTTGACTGAAAGAGCGTCAAACAGTTCAGTTTCAAATATTGCGCACTTACGATTGCAGACAAACGAATGTGCAAGATCGTAATAGGAAATAATGATGGAGAATTCCGAATCAACGTCACTTTTCACCCGATTGAATACCAATCTTATCTTGTGAGCCGGAATGCCCATCGCGGCCAGCGTTCCAATCATGGTTGCTGTCTCTTTCTGCTCCTTGGTTCCAGAAGTTACTGGAACAACGTAGTAATCAATTTCATCGTGAGCTTCTTCGAAGCTCTCCAGGTTGGCCATGAAGTCCTCAACATTGGAAGCACCCACGTCGATGATGGCGTTGTCTTCAAGCATGAGTCGTTTGAACAGCTCACGAAACTTGTTACCGCGCAGCTTTTCCACGTCCAGGCCTAGATTTTCTGCGGTCTCGTTGATCGACTCGATAGCGTAGATCGGGGCACCGTCCATGCGTGGCGATAGCAGGTTGGCGGCAATGGTTGTTTTGCCGAC
>NZ_LJQT01000400.1:0-913 GCF_001400515.1 Pseudomonas meliae
TTGCTCGGAGCTTCCCTAACTGGCTCTGTTTCGCGTCCAGGCAGAGGCCTGTTACGATGGCCATCCACAACCACACAAATAATCAGGCCTTCTAATTGGCCTGGATCTGCGGCTGCACAAGCATAAGAGTTGGAGTGTTTAATGGAAGCAAGCGCGCCGAGGCTCGTTGATCCGGCTGCGATCGGCAAACCTCGTGATTACGACCATCTGCTAGGCACCATGAAGGATCTCCACCTTTCTCAGCAGGTCGGCACCTCAAGGCACGCAATAAAACGCCGGCGTGAAGCGTATGGTGTTGCGCCCTACACCGTGGCGCAAGCAATCGCACCTTATGAGCATCTCCTCGGTGTCGTATCGGACCGTTATGTTGCTACCCGCTGCGGTGTTTCGCCGCACATGGTTAAGGCTTACCGGGAGTCGCAAGGTATCTTACGAGAGTTCAAACCCAAGCCGAGGGTTCAACGGTTGCCCACCGGGCATCCTCTGAGGCCCTACAAGGCCCTTTTCGGCCTTGTCAGCGATCAAGAGATATCTCGGGTATCAAAAGTTTCGGTTGACGTTGTAGCGGAAGCAAGAGAGTCCTTTGGCTATGGGCCAGTGGCTCCATCGTTGCAACCCAGTGAAGTCGTTCCATTAAATGATGTCCATGGCCCTTGGCTGGGCTATGAATCCCTCCTTCACTGCATGTCGATCGCCAAGATCAGCCGGTTGATCGGTGTGCCCTATAGCGTTATCGAGAAGCGCCGTGATTTCTTGGGTGTGAAGCCATACGAGCGGGTATCCCGCATAGCGAGGTATGACCACCTTCTGGGGGTGATCCCCAACGCTCTACTGGCCCAGCTCGCTGGATTATCGACGGCACGCGTCCAGGAGCTGAGTAGAGCGAAGAAAATTGCTAAGAGGGTGTAGACAA
>NZ_LJQT01000172.1:0-1055 GCF_001400515.1 Pseudomonas meliae
GCTATTTTTGCAGCGCCTCCATAGGTTTAAAAAGTAGCGGACATACGTTGCCAATGTTTATTTTATGGATGACTGCTATCACCGTGCCGGCTATTTTGCAGGTGATTTTTTCAGGAGACTCGATTATTCGATTCGTCGTATTCAATCAGTTGAATGCCCCAGTGGCTGAACCCGTATTACCCGTGGCGGAGCCCAGAGCGAGTTGTTACCCACTCGGTCTATAACACAGTAAGTCACTTCCAGTTGTTGTTCCTCTCCGCCTTCCAGTATCAGCGCGGGCGGCACGACCAGATCGACAGGCTCACCGACGTCTTCGGCAACAAGCGGCGGCAGGTCCATACGCAAATCGCCCCAGCGCACAGTGATCTCGTCGTGAACAGCCATGTTCAGGTACGGCTCGATGGTCATCGGTAAACCGCCTTCCAGGTGCCTGCGCGACAGTCCTCGACGTATTACCGATGGCACAACATACAGCGGTGCCAGCCCCTGGTTTTCTTCCGTGTTGGTGCTGACCAATTGCCCGCCTGGTGCGTTCAGCTTCACCCACAGCTTGCGGCAGGGCGAGGTTATGGGCAAACCGCCTATTTTCATGACCCGGTAGTAAGTTCTTGCTTTGCCGTTCTGTAGAAAGCTTTCCGGCACGCGTAGGACAACGGGTTTGCCGACGTCGGATGCCTTCAATATTTTTGACGCGACGTAACAGCCGTCCCAGAACAGTTCGATCAGGTCTCCCTCGTCCATGCTGTCATAGGGGGCCACATGAACAAGCAGTTGAGAGGCACCTCTCACGCCTATGCCATGTCGGCTGGCCAGCGGTATGGACGGGGCGGACAGGTCCAGAGGGGTCGGTTTGCAAATGATTTGGCTCATGTACGGGTGCTCCTGATAATCAATAGTTCAAGTAACGATTCGTCATAAATTGTCAGGTTGAAGTAATAAGAGGTGCGCTTGAGGCGGTGGGATAAGTACCTTAAATATCCAACTTATGGCAAGCATTACAAATGGTATGAAAAGAGGGCTTGAAACTTTAGTGTCTCACTAAGAGGGTGTAGACA
>NZ_LJQT01000483.1:0-467 GCF_001400515.1 Pseudomonas meliae
AAAAAACTGATACTCCCGTGTGTTGATCTGAGGGACCTTGAATACATGCCCTTGCACAACATCCACTTCATCCAGCTTACGAGTCGTCACATAAGTAGCGGCTTCGATGGGATTATTGAAGTCGTCAAAACCCTTGAACGTGAAGGTGATCTTCTGGCCCTCGGCAATATTTACATAAGGTGAAACTTTTACATCGGCACCGTCCGGATTTTCATTGGGGCCCAGCACTCCGTTGGACGTGAGATTGAACGTGGGCCCGGTCAATCCGTTTTCGCCACCGGGTTGCTCTTCTCGAGACCGTACTGTTACAGGCTGAGTCGGACTCGTCATACTGTTTGGGTTTCCTGTACGCGTGACTGTGAAATACACGGGAATGGCTTCGCCGGTGCCTTGCAACTTCATCAGCTCGTTATCAATCGGAATAATCAAGTCTCTTGCCGCTGCAACGTCGCTAGGAGGGTGTAGAC
>NZ_LJQT01000002.1:0-1846 GCF_001400515.1 Pseudomonas meliae
TCCGGAAAATACGCAGTACCTGTTCCGACAGCAGCCCGGTTGCCTTGTTGCTGGCAATCAGTGGAATCATCCCGACAATCGATGCGAGCCCCATGGACTTGACAGCGGTGCTTTCGCCCGGAGCGATATCCAGCGCATGGCGCGTCATCCGCTCAATCGTCTTTTTGGTGTCCACCCCCTCGCCTGGATGAGCCATCACGCCGTCCTTCATGCTCTGGAATAAGCCAGCACGCATCAGCTCTTCACTTTCCTTGACCTCGGGTGGAATACCGGAGGCGGCGCCAAAGATGGCCGCTTCAGTTGTCACTGAGTTTGCCGCAAGATCGCCGACTCTGGATTTGAAACCTGCATACTGCAAAACATTATTGGGGAATGACACCACCGAGGAAATGGCACCGGCCTTCAACGCCTTGGGAAGTAGATCGCTCATGGACCACTCCTCACCTTTCATGCCCTTGATGATGGCGAGTACGCACATGGTGTCCATGGACTCGATAATCAAAGGAGGCACTGAATCGATTCCAGCCAATTGCAGGGCATATTGGCTCGGTGAGAAATTTTTGCCGAAGATGGCATTTTTCAACAGCTCAGAAGCGCCAAGCTCCCATGCCGAGCCGAGTATGCTGCTGACCCCGATGCTGCCGGCTAGACCGCCGAGCTGGAATTCCTTCTTGGTGGCTACATGCAACAATTCCTGTGCGCCCAGGCGAACCTGAAGATCGTCATCCCCCTTGAGTTTCTGGTTGATGAACTCGGAGAGGACATCGTCATTGGACGTGATCTTGGGAGCACATGAGGCGAGAAACGCTTTCGCGCTATTCTGGTCGATTGATGCGTTTGGACCAAATGCCGCAGCCCCCCGCTCGATGGCCTTGAGCAATAAGGGGATATGGATGTCTGCGTTGACATCCTCATCTACACGCTCCGACGAGTTGGCACCGGACATCAGTTGCGCCTTCTCCACCGTAAAGGCGCCTTTGAATTCCTCAAGTGCTTTCTCAATATCCCGACGTGGCCGCATTTCCAGCTGGACCCCGGCAATGCTCGCGGCCTGTGGTGGAAATGCCTGGTCGGCCTGCGCAAACGATAGCAGGGCCTGCACTACCGGGTTATCGGAAACAAGGCTGCCAGATTCCCTGCGGACCGACCCTAGATGCACGGGCTTTGGCTGTGATGGCGGACGAGAATGGTCTGGCGAGCTCAGTAACGAAGTTTCCAGGCTACTGCTATCTACTGCATCTTGTGAGAGAACGCGACTCATAACTAGATGGGTCCGTTCACTCAAGACAGAAGATGCTGAACCATGTGCGGGCGGGGGGCTGGGTACGTCGAAGGATATGGCTTTCGAAGAGCCATGCAAATGTGCGCTGACGATGTCGTACTCTGATTGATCATTTAATCGGGCCTTAACCGTCAGCTCGTTATTAATCAAGTGGTCGGTTCTCACGGTATCGGTGTCAGCTGGCAGACAGATTGACGCTTTATAGGTTACTTGCGTGTGGTTACTGGATTGAAATTGAAATATGCCATCCTGCAGAGCGTTGCGTACCAGTGATGCAAGGCGTTGGTGTTCGGCATTAGCTGAAAGGCGTTCTAGAGCCTGGTGAGCGCTTTGGCTCAATTGAGAAGGTGAAATCCTTTTAGGATGGGGTTGCTGGGCCTGAGGGCCCACCGCGTCTAATGGCTGACTGCCACTGATTGGGGGAGTTGTGATGTTGTGTTGAATAGATTGTAGAGGATTCATAGCGCTGTCAGCTGTCCCGGATGAATTAATCTGATCCAATGTGTGGTCGCAAGAGCTCTTGGGTTCCAAAGACAGACTCCCGGCGGGAGTATCAGTTTTTTT
>NZ_LJQT01000279.1:0-3718 GCF_001400515.1 Pseudomonas meliae
CAAAAAAACTGATACTCCCTAACGGGAGGCAGGCCAGCGCCTGCCTCTCTTGCTTTTCCCCCGCTTGTTCCCCTTCGCTACATCGTCTTTGAAACGTCTTCAGTCAGGTTTCGCCTGCTGCAGAATCAGCGCGTCCTCAAGCTCGATCATCGCCAGCTCGACAACCTGCTGACAGGTATGGAACTGTTCATCCGGCGTGTCCGCTTCGCAGGCCTGCTCAAGTGCATCGCAGGCATCGACCACCCTTGAAGCGCTGATGATCCGTGCGGCACCTTTGATCCTGTGGGCCAGGTCGCGGGTTTTCCTGCGATTGTTTTCCGGTATCAGTCTGGCCAGCAACAGCCGGTCCTCGTGATTGCTTTGCAGTAGCTGCGCAAGCAGGCGTTCAACCATTTTTGGACGGTTACCGGTCAGGTTGCTGAGGCTGTCGAGGCTGAACGGCAGAGGTGTGCGCGCCAGCGGCGAAACGGCTGTCAGCCGTTCGCTGAGCATCGAAAGGCTGATGGGTTTGAAGAGGCAGTCGTCCATGCCTGCTGCGCGGCAGCGCTCGATCTCGTCAGGCTGCGCATTGGCCGTGAAGCCCCAGACCGGACAGCGTGGCTGGCCGTCTGCGTCTTCAATCGCGCGGATTGCAGTGGTCATGTCATAGCCGTTCATGACCGGCATGTTGCAGTCGACAACCACCAGATCAAAGGTATCGGTCTTCCAGTGCTCAAGCCCCTGCGCGCCGTTTTCGGCCATTTCGCAGTGGTGACCTAGAAAACCGAGTTGCTGGCAGAGCAGCAGCCGGTTGGCAGGATGGTCGTCGACGATCAGGATCCGTAGCGTCTGGTGAGCGACGGCTAGCGGTGGCGTAGTAACGGGCTGGCCTGTGAGTGGTTCAAGCGTGGTAAGCACCAGGTTCATACTGATCCGGGTGCCTTGGCCTGGTACGCTATCAAGCGAGAGGTTGCCGCCCATCATCATGCAAAGGCTGCGGCAAATCACCAGGCCCAGCCCGGCACCGGTGCGCGCCATCTGCCCGGTGTTATCGGCCTGGGCAAAGGGCTCGAACAAACGCTGCTGGTCTTCGGCGCTGATGCCTATACCGCTGTCCTGAACGGTAATGTGCAGGTGCAGCAGTTGCGGGTCCGGGCTCTCGGCTGCCTGCAGCACGATCTTGATCCGTCCCATAGGGGTGAACTTGATGGCGTTGCTTACGAGGTTGGACAGTATCTGTTTGAAGCGCAGAGGGTCGATCAGCACATCGGCGTTGATCCGGCTGTCCAGTTCCAGCACCAGGTCGAGGTCCTTCTGGCGAGCCAGACCGTCGAATACCCGCAGTACCGACTCTACCAGTCGACGCAGGTTCGCCCGCTCTGGATTCAGTGACAGCCGGCCGGATTCAATGCGCGCAATGTCGAGAATGTCACCGATCAGGTCCAGTAAGTCGTTGGCCGAGCTGTAGGCGACTTCGATGGCTGAGCGGTCCAGTTCGCCATGATCGGCACGTTTGAGCGCCAGCTCCAGCATTCCGATCACTGCATTCATGGGCGTACGGATTTCATGGCTCATGGTGGCAAGAAAGGTGCTCTTGGCACGGCTGGCAGCGTCAGCCTGTTCCTTGGCGGCCTGCAAGTCTTCAATAAGCTGGCGACGCTCGCTGATATCGATCCAGCCGCCAATGATGCCCTGCACCTCGCCCAGAGAGTCGCGAAAGGGGAGGATCCAGTGGTAGATAGTCATCTGCCGGTCGCCAATGCGCAGGGGCCGGTCGAGGATCAATGCAGTGTTACTGGCCATGACCCGTTGATAGTCGGCAGCGTATTCCCGCGCTTCGAAGGCATTGCCCAGCACTCCTTCGGTAGCGCTCTTGCCGATGATGTCTTCACGTTGCGCTGAGAAGACCCTCAGGTAGCTGTCATTGCACATACGCAGCATGCCTTCGCGATCCCGCACGTAGATCGGATGGGGCGTGCCTTCAACCAGTGCGCGCATGAATTCGAACTGGTCGCCCAGCGCCCGCTCTGCCGCTTCACGCTGACGTATCTGCCGCCGCATCCAGGCATTCCAGGCCAGCAGGCCCAGCAGCAACAGGCCTGCACTGATCAGAATCTGATAGATAAGGCGTTCGTAGTCATGCCAGCTGGCGCTTGAAGGGGCATAGGCGCGCCATCGATTGTTGATCGCCGCCAGATCCTGCGGCGCGATGCTTGCCAGCGCCTTGTCGAGAATCGAACTCAGCTCGGTGGCATTGCGTGAGGTAGCCATGGAAATCAGCGCCGGGTCCTCGCCGATGGTGGCGGTCATCTGCAGGCGTTCCTCGAAGATGCCTGAAGACAGAAAGTAGTCTGCGCTGAGCAGCGAAATGACCGCGCCTTCCGTTCTGCCCAGTGACAACATGTCCAGCGCCTGGAACGGGTTGTCGATTTCCAGCGGTACGACTCTGGGGTATTTGCGTCGCAGCCAGTCCAGCATCGGGCTGCCTTGGGTTATTGCCAGGCGTTTGCCGTCCATCTGTTCCAGATAGCTGGGCGAACCCTGGTCCTTGCGGGTGACCAGTACAAATGAGTTGTCGATATACGGCCGGCTGAAGCTCAGGTGGTCTTCTCGTTCATCGCTGGACACCAGTGCGCCGATCAGGTCCGCCTGGCCCTCGCTGACCTGGTTCAGCATATCGGTCAGGCTGGGCGAGCGCTTGACGTCGAACCTGAGGCCGGTGCGCAGGCGGACCAGTTCAAGCAGGTCGGCGGTGATGCCGCGAAAGTTGCCCTTGGCGTCAAAGAAGGTCAGCGGTGCGTACGCTTCGTTGACCACCACGCGTACGGTCGGGTGCTGAGCGATCCAGCGTTCCTCACGTTGCGTCAGTTGCAGCTTCTGGTCGGTGAGCATCAGGTCGCTGCCGGTGCTCCAGCGCCTGGAAATGTTGATGCGCTCATCGACTGGAATCGCTTTCAGTGTCTGGTTGATGACACCCAGCAATTGTGTGTTTTCATTGCTGACGGCGAAGCTGAAGCCATTGGGCTCGTGCTTGCCGAAATTCGACATTTGCACATTGTTCAGATAGCCCTTGTTGATGATGTACTGGGTGGAAATCGTATCGCCCAGAAAGACATCGGCCTGGTTGAAGGCTACGGCGTTGATGGCGTTCTGAAACGAGGGGTAGGTCTTCAGTGTTGCACCCGGGTACGTCGCCTCGACCTCTGCGGGTGGCAAATAGTGATAGACCATGCTCAGCCGCATGCCTTTCAGGCCATCGTTGAGGGGGCGCGTGTCTCCGACCCGGGTGACCAGCACGGGCTGATCCACCGAGTAGGGCTGTGACAGTCTGATGTTGCGATCAACTGCTTCAAAGCCGTTGGCAGTGCCCAGCAGGTCGACCTGGCCTGTGATCAGTGCCTTGATCGCTGCATCGCGGGTTTCGAAGCGCTGCACCCTGACCGGCAGGTCCAGCGCATCCGAAATGATGCCCGCGTAATCGGCAGTGATGCCTTCATAGTCGTTGCCTGACATTGTGATATCGAAGGGCGGGTAATCAGGGTTCGAGATGCCGAGAGTCAGTTCACGTTGACCGCGCACCCATTGCCATTGGTTGCTGTCCAGCTTCACGTCCATGTGTGCCGGGCTCGAGCGACCAAGCAGTGTGTAATGTTCGGCCGCATAAAGGCTGGCCTGAGCACTCCAGCCCATGCACAGGCCTGTGGCCAGTATTAATAATTGTCTAAGAGGGTGTAGACAA
>NZ_LJQT01000024.1:0-2752 GCF_001400515.1 Pseudomonas meliae
TACCCCGCGATCCTCATTGGCAAGCACCCCACCAAGGACACCTTCTTAGCCAGCTATGGCCAGACGTTCGTCATGCTGGCCGCGCCCCCTGGCACCGGCAAAACGGTGGGAGTCGTTACCCCCAATCTGTTGAGCTACCCCGATTCGGTGGTGGTGAACGACCCCAAATTCGAAAACTGGAGGGACACGGCAGGTTTTCGGGCCGCAGCCGGACACAAGGTCTACCGTTTTTCGCCCGAGCTTCTGGAGACGCACCGCTGGAACCCGCTGAGCGCCCTCAGCCGCGACCCGCTGTACCGCTTGGGGCAGATACGCACGCTGGCGGGTGTGCTGTTCGTGTCGGACAACCCCAAGAACCAGGAGTGGTACAACAAGGCTGCCAACGTGTTTGCGGCCATCTTGCTGTACCTGATGGAAATGGAGGGCATGAAGCTCAATGGTATGAAGTTGACCTTGCCCCAGGCCTATGAGGTGGCGTCACTGGGCACCGGGCTCGGTGTGTGGGCGCAGCAAGCCATCGAGCAACACAGCACTGGCCCCAACGCGCTGTCAGTGGAAACCCTTCGTGAACTCAATGGCGTGTTCGAGGCCTCGAAGAACAAGAGCAGCGGATGGTCCACCACCGTCGATATCTTGCGCGGTGCCTTGTCCATGTATGCCGAGAAAACGGTGGCCTGGGCAGTCTCAGACACCGACATTGACTTCACCAAGCTGCGCAAGGAGAAGATCAGCATCTACTTTTGCGTGACCGGTAACGCCATCAAGAAATACGGCCCGCTGATGAACCTGTTCTTCACTCAGGCCATTCAGCAGAACACCGATGTGATGCCCGAGCAGGGTGGTCATTGCGCAGACGGCACGTTGATACTCAAGTACCAGGTGTTGTTCGTGATCGACGAAATCGCGGTCATGGGCCGTATCGAGATTATGGAAATGGCCCCGGCGCTGACACGTGGTGCAGGCCTTCGCTACATCATCATTTTTCAGGGCAAGGACCAGCTGCGCAGCGAGCGCACGTATGGCCGGGAGGCAGGCAACGGCATCATGCAGGCCTTTCACATCGAAATCGTCTACGGCACCGGCAATGTCGAGCTGGCCAAGGAGTACAGCACGCGCCTGGGTAACACCACGGTGCGCGTCCATAACCAGTCGTTGAACAGACAGAAGCATGAAATCGGTGCTCGAGGTCAAACAGACAGTTACAGCGAACAGCCCCGACCGTTGCTGTTGCCGCAGGAGGTCAGCGCCCTGCCTTACGGCGAAGAGCTGATTTTTGTGGAAGCCACAAAGACGACGCCCGCTGCCAACATCCGAGCCCGGAAAATCTTCTGGTACGAAGAACCCGTGTTCAAAGAGCGAGCCGGTATGCCGACGCCCGATGTGCCGAGTGGCGATGCTTCCAAAATCGACGCGCTCACCGTGCCGGTGCGCACCGTCGAAGCCAAGGTGGCCGTGGCCGACACCAAGCCCATGCAGGCCGAACAGCGGCAGCGCTGGAACCCCAAAGACAAAGCGTCCGAAGTGGCTCAGGCCGAAGCGGTCAAGGCTCAGCCCCCCGAGGTCGAGCCGGATCCCGAGCCTGCGCAGGCTGACGATACCCCCGAAACGATGTAGTCCCCCCACTGGCACATCCAAACGCTTGCAGGAGCAACACATGAATACCTTCAGCAAAACGGCTGACCGCCAGGGTCATGTCGATGGCAACGCCGTGCCCGGTCGCGGCAAAACGCTGCTCTGCGCGCTGTTCGCAGTGTGTCTGCTGGGCAGCGGCTCGGCCTTCGCCGGTGACCCGTGCAAGTCCGTGCTGTGCCTCTACGGCAAATTTACCGGCAACAGCGGTGGCAGCGAATGCCGCAGCGCCGAACAGGACTACTTCAGCATCCTGGTCAAGAAGCACGGAAACATCAGATGGAGCCAGACCGCTACGGCGCGCCAGGACTACCTCAACAGCTGTCCCGGTGCTGATCGCGGATACACCAAAAAAATCAACGACAAGTTCGGCAAGGTCCGGGGTTGATTCTGCACTCTATGAGAGAGGTGATTATCATGATTTTTAAGAAAAACCAGCTAAGTGAAGATGTAAGAAAGAATCTGATTCTTCAAGGTGTATTGAAATACAACGAGGCAATGGAAGTACTGGAGTGGTGTTCCGGTATTCAGTGGCCGACCACGGAAGAAGGATTTTGTGAAACGGTCAACGTACTTGCTCACCGAGCTCTTTATGAGGGCAAGGTATTAGCGTATTTCGAGGGGATGGACTCTGCCATCAGGGAAGACTTGGAGAAGAACCCTGCCACCCTGTTGGAAATAAAAGAAATCCTAAGCCATCCCCTTCGTGATGTTTTGTCAGTTCAGCGCGTTGTGAACAAATTTTCTCAAACGCTCCCGCTTTCTGATGTCGTTCAGGAAACGGACTTTGTCCAAGAAGATAGTATCAAAGTGTAATGATTANGATGCCAGCGTTTGATTGATAAATGACGCTAATAACTGAATTTCATTAGGGTGGTTAACACCCTGTTGAGGATAAAGCAATTGAAAATCGAACCGTTTATTTCACGTATTGAAAACGCCCTGAGCCAGAACGAAAAGTGCACGGGTGGCCTTAAGGCCGCCACTCGGGTGTTTGGTATCCCTCTTGGTGCATCAGGTGCTCCCGAAGTCTTGACGCTCATCTACGCAGATGGTGTGTTCGCCAATAGCTTCTGGTACGGCCATGTGGTTCAGCACCCAATGAAATCCGGCGTATTTGTGG
>NZ_LJQT01000321.1:0-1320 GCF_001400515.1 Pseudomonas meliae
TTTTTGCAGTCATCGCAATTTTCCTATGCATGGACCGGGGCATTGCCCTCTGAAGCGATGGGTGTAGCATTACGGAGACAGCGCGGCTGGCCGGGGTCTACGCCCCTGCAGCGCAGCATGTCGGCTTGTCACCCTGTCAACTTTATCTGAAAGGAGCATACTCATGCGTAAACGTACTGCGCTACTGCGTTTTGATCCAGCGCTTGCCTCATTGCGCGATGGCATTTCGGCAGTTCAACGGATTGGTACCACGCTCTGGATCGCCAACGATGAAACCACGAGCCTTGAACGGCTGACCGTTAGAAATGCTGCGCGAGGCGAGGTGATATGTGATGAGCACCGATCATTTTCACTAATCAAGTATTTAAAGTTACCTCTACCAAAGTCGGATGCGGAGATCGATATCGAGGGGCTGGCCTATGATCACGGCACGGGTTACCTCTGGCTGGCCGGCTCACATAGCCTGAAACGCAAGAAGGCCAAAGCCGACGATTCCTCGCAGAAGAACATCAAGCAGCTATCGACGGTAGAGGCGGATGGCAATCGTTATTTGTTGGCCCGCATCCCGGTGGTTCAGGAGGGCGACAGCCATGTACTTACCAAAAAGGTGGATACCGACGCTAGAACAGCAGCACAGCTAAACGGTAACGAATTCGGCAATGACTTGATCAAGGAAATTGCAAAAGACGATCAACTGAAAGACTTTCTGCTGATCCCGAGTAAGGACAATGGTTTTGACATCGAAGGGCTGGTAGTCATCGGCTCGCGCCTGTTGTTAGGGTTGCGTGGTCCGGTACTCCGCGGTTGGGCCATCGTGTTTGAGATCGAGCCCGAACTGAGCAAGGACTCGACTGATACGCTGGTGCTCAAGAAGATTGGTCCAGATGGGCGCAGATACCGTAAACACTTCTTCGAGCTGAATGGCCTGGGTGTGCGTGACCTGTGCATCTCTGGTGACGACCTGCTGATTCTGGCGGGGCCGACAATGGAGCTGGACGGTCCGGTAAAAGTCTTTCGCTGGCACGGTGACTTTGCCGAAGAAGAAAGCGTGATTTTCTCGGACCAATTGGAGATCGTGATGGAGGTGCCTTTCGGGCAAGGCGTCGATCATGCCGAGGGCATGTGCATCTTTGGCACCGGAGAACAGGCCGGTGATGAGCTGTTGATTGTTTACGACGTTGCCGCGCAGCGTCGCAAGCTTGGTGACACAGATGTAGAAGCGGACTTGTTTACGCCAAATCAGCTTTAAAGACTTGGCGAAATCCGGGGTCGCACCTACGAATTACATGTAGCGTCCTGCAAGAGACTGTCAGAAATTTT
>NZ_LJQT01000053.1:0-9413 GCF_001400515.1 Pseudomonas meliae
TTTGCAGCGCCTCCTTAAGACCTGGCTTGGCAGTGCGAGTGGTGAGCAACTGGCTGCACGGACAGAGCTTTGGCATAACGTGCAGGACTGTTCCGGTTCTACGGATTTTTTCAAGTGCTGAGCGACCTGACCACTTCAGCAGACTTTTTCAATGATCGTAAAGCGCTCACGACACGGGTCTGGACGATGATGGAAGCGGCTGCTGAAAATGGGGAGCTGCGTCGGCAATTGTTTGATCTTGCCGCCCATCCTCAAACCTGTGGCGATGGTCTGGCGTTAGTATTCGGGGACATGGAAGTTCGCGTTGGGGTGTTCGCGATTACGTCATCCACGCCGGAAGCCGCACGGCCACTGGAGCTGTTCAAGATGACCCGCAGTCTCGACCGTCTCGATGAGGTGGAAAAAATTGCCCGTCGCGATATTGCTCTTCGGATGAAAAGCAATAAAACGGTAGATGAAGCCGAAGTACGACTGGCCTATCGAACGGGTTTGCAGGTACGGCTTGGATTGGCCAGCCGGTCCAGATCCATGCTGTTCAGGACTCTGGCGGGGGTGAGTGACGCCGATCTGGATTCCGCCTACCGCGAGATAATTGCGCGTGAAAGTACTCCTGCGTTTTTCGAGTCACTGATTGCCAGGGAGTTCTGGATGGATTATTTGGAAATCCGCTACGCCCACGAGTTTGAGCCGGTAAAGCGCCCTTTTGCTGAGCGTCTCGCCGTTCTGGATGAGCTGTCGCCGGATATGCAATCCGATCAACAATACCTTGACCGGGTAAAACAGATCACCAAGCAACGCATGCGTGCGATCAAGGCGTGTGCGATCAAACTTTCCATACAGCTTTCGGACGCTGTGAACGCAGGGCCTCAATAGGGGATACTCTCCATAACGCCTGACAATCCGGGGAATCTGCATGCCCGTTCACGTTATCGACAACCTAAGCACCGTTGCGCCTGCTCAATGGGACGCACTGGCCGTTCCTGCGGCATGCCTTTCTCAGCGCACTGGAGGACAGCGGCAGCCTCGGGCCACGCTCCGGTTGGCGTGCCGAACATGTGCTGCACTACGAAAACGATCAACTGGTTGCAGCATTGCCGGCCTACCGGAAGTGGCACTCGTACGGCGAATATGTGTTCGATCACGCCTGGGCAGACGCCTGCCGTCGCGCCGGAATCGCCTATTTACCCCAAACTGTTGGTCGCGGTGCCGTTCAGCCCGGTTGGCGGCTCACGCATCCTGTCGGCAACGCCTCAAGGCGGCATGGAGTTGCTCAGCGAGCTGCCGGCCTATCTGCAGAGCGAGGGGCTGTCGAGCGCCCATGTGAATTTCACCGACCCGGCTGCCGATGCCTTGCTTGAATCGCAACCGGGCTGGCTGCAGCGCTTTGGTTGTCAGTTTCATTGGCATAACCGGGGTTACCGCGACTTTCAGGACTTTCTGGACGCATTGAGTTCGCGCAAGCGCAAGCAGATGCGCAAGGAGCGTGAACAGGTGGCGGGTCAGGGCATCGAGTTTGAATGGCTCGAAGGCGCGCAGATGAGCGAAGTGCTGTGGGACTTCGTCTACGCCTGCTATTCCAATACCTACGAAATTCGCGGGCAGGCGCCATACCTGACACGCGAATTTTTCAGTCTGCTGGCCGAGCGCATGCCCGAATCGATCCGCGTGGTCATCGCCTTGCAGGGCTTACGGCCTGTGGCGATGGCTTTCAGCCTGATCGGTGACGATAGTTTCTACGGGCGCTACTGGGGTTGCCTGGCCGAGTTTGACCGACTGCACTTCGAGACCTGTTTCTATCAGGGCATGGACTACGCCATCGCCCATGGTCTGCAACGATTCGATGCCGGCGCTCAAGGTGAGCATAAATTGATTCGTGGCTTCGAACCGCAGATCACCCGGTCATGGCATTACCTGATGCACCCAGGGTTGAAAGACGCGGTCAGTGAGTTTCTCGAGCAGGAACGCGTCGGTGTACTGGCGTATGCCGATGAGGCGAGGAGTGCGTTGCCGTACCGGCAGACGGAGTAGCGGAGGATATGCCTTCCCACGTGGAGCATCGGCGCGAGACTTGTGACGCGGAGCGTNNGAGCGTCACGAAATGCATGCCAACGCGGAGCATTGGCACGATAGTCATGGGTATACATGGCAGCGGGTAGATCACTGGCCTCTGAAGATCCTGTGGGAGCGAGCTTGCTCGCGAAGAGGCCAGCAATCTCCCCATCCTCAATCCACCCCTACAAACCCCCCCGTCTGATGCTGCCACAACCGCGCATACAGCCCGCCGCGGGCCAGCAGTTCGGCGTGGGTGCCGGTTTCGGCGATCTGGCCTTTTTCCAGTACCACCAAGCGATCCATACGGGCGATGGTCGACAGGCGGTGGGCGATGGCGATGACGGTCTTGCCTTGCATCAAGGTTTCCAGGCTTTCCTGAATCGCTGCTTCAACTTCCGAATCAAGTGCCGAGGTGGCTTCATCCATGATCAGGATCGGTGCGTCCTTGAGCAGCACACGGGTGATCGCAATGCGCTGGCGTTGACCACCGGACAGCTTGACGCCGCGCTCTCCCACATGGGCATCAAAACCGGTGCGGCCTTCGGAATCCGACAACTGCGGGATGAACTCTTCGGCACGGGCCTTGCGGATCGATTCCCAGAGCTGTTCGTCAGTGGCGTCAGGATTGCCATACAGCAGGTTTTCGCGAATAGAACGGTGCAGCAGCGACGTGTCCTGAGTGATCATGCCGATCTGCGCACGCAGGCTTTCCTGGGTAATCTCGGAAATATCCTGACCGTCGATCAGGATCCTGCCGCCTTGAACGTCATACATGCGCAGCAGCAGGTTCACCAGCGTCGACTTGCCGGCGCCTGAAGGCCCGATCAAACCGATTTTCTCGCCCGGTTTGATGTCCAGGTTGAGGTTGTGAATGATCCCGTTGCCATTGCCGTAATGGAAATCAACGCCATCGAACCGGACGCCGCCGTTTTCGATCTTCAGCGGCAGCGCGCCGGGCTGGTCATTCACCGTGACAGGCTGCGAGATGCTCTCCAGGCCGTCCTGCACGGTGCCGATGTTCTCGAAAATGCCATTGACCACCCACATGATCCAGCCGGACATGTTGACGATACGAATCACCAGGCCTGTGGCCAGCGCGATGGCCCCCACCGAGATCATCGACTGGGTCCACAACCACAGGGCAAGCCCGGTGGTGGTGACAATCAGCACGCCGTTCATGGTGGTGATGGTGGTGTCCATCGATGTGACGACACGGCCAGCCAGCTGGCTTTTCTCGGTCTGGTCACGCATCGCTTCACGCGCATATTGCTGCTCATGATTGGTGTGCGCGAACAGTTTCAATGTGGTGATGTTGGTGTAGCCGTCGACTATCCGGCCCATGAGCCTGGAGCGCGCATCGGACGACTCCACCGAGCGTTGCTTGACCCTGGGGACGAAGTACATCAGCGAGAGTATGAACGCCACGATCCAGGTGCCCAGCGGTATCATCAGGCGCCAGTCAGCCTCGGCGAACAGCACCATGGCGCTGATCGCGTAGATCAGTACATGCCACAGCGCATCCACCGATTGCACCGCCGAGTCGCGCAGCGAGTTGCCGGTCTGCATGATGCGCTGGGCGATACGCCCGGCGAAATCGTTCTGGAAGAAGTTGACGCTCTGTTTGAGCACGTAGCTGTGGTTTTGCCAACGAATCAGGTTGGTCATGCCGGGGCTGATGGTCTGATGCACCAGCAGGTCGTGCAGGCCGACGAAGATCGGGCGCAGCAGCAGGGCCACCACCACCATCCAGATCAGTTCCGGGCCATGAACGCTGAAAAAATCCTTGGGCGGCGTGGTTTGCGCCAGGTCGATGATGCGGCTCAGGTAGTTGAACAGCGACACCTCGATCAGCGCACCGATCAGTCCCACGACCAGAAGCGCGAGAAACGTCGGCCATACCTGACGCAGGTAATACATGTAAAACGCGAAGACGGTGTTGGGAGGGGCAGGGGTAGGGGCGTCTTTGAAGATATCGATCAGTTTTTCAAAACGACGATAAAGCATTGGCTATCACACCCACGCGACGTGGGTTCTCCTTGATAAGTGGAGGCTCTCCCGTCCAGCCCGCACAAAGCCCGAAGGCTTTATGCGGTGAAGGTTTCCTGCTTAGTCGACGCGTTTGGCGGACTTGATCAGGATCGGGTCGATTGGCACGTTTTGCATGCCTTTCGAAGTAGTGGCGCGGGCGTTGACGATGTTGTCGACCACGTCCATACCCTTGACGACTTTACCGAACACCGCGTAACCGAAGTCACGTGTGCCGTTGTCGAGCATGGCATTGTCGTTGGTGTTGATGAAGAATTGACTGGTAGCCGAGTTAACGTCCGAAGTACGGGCCATGGCAATGGTGCCACGCACGTTGTGCAAACCGTTCTGTGCTTCGTTCTTGATCGGGTCCTTGGTCGGCTTCTGAACCAGTTGCTGGGTGAAACCGTCACCTTGCACCATGAAGCCCGGAATCACACGGTGAAAAATGGTGTTGCTGTAGAAGCCGCTGTCGACGTAACCCAGAAAGTTCTGGGTGCTGACCGGTGCCTTGGTGTCTGCGAGTTCGATTTCAATCTGGCCGAAGCTGGTATCGAGTACCACGTGCGTGGCTTTATCCGGAGCAGCCATCAGGTTGGCGGCGAACAATACGGAGCAGGCGGTGAGGGCGATTTTTTTCAGCATGTGGCAACAGGTCCTTCGGTAAGAGATATCGACTGTGGCCGGCAAGGTAACCACGTTTGGCGTTCTTTGCCCAGCGTGTTAGAGGGTTTGCGCGGCTTCATGCCATCAGCCAGCGCACCTATGGGCTGCACAAGGTTTTCAGACTCCAATGCTGGCCATGAATTCCAGCAGCGTGCGATTGAATTGCTCGGACTGGTCGAGTGGCGTGGCATGCCGGGAGTCTTTGATGACCAGCAGCCGCGCATTGGGCAGGCGTTTGACGTAAGCCTCCTTGAGCGAGACCGGTGTGTAATCGTGTTCGGCTGCGATGATCAGCGTCGGGCAGGTAATGCGCCCCAGTTTGTTTTCCACGCCCCAGCCGACAATGGCATCGAAACTGGCCAGATAGGCGCGCTTGTCGTTCTTGCCCCAACGCTCGGCCATCTTGCGCCGCAGGTCGGCCTGCTCCGGCTTTGGAAACAACAGCTTGCCTATGCATGCTGACGATGCGTGACAGGGTCCAGCGTCTGGCCAATTGCCAAAGGTCGCCTGCGCTTCTGACCTTGACCTGTGGCGCGCTGTTGACGATGCGCAGGCTCTTGAGCAGGTGCGGTTGATCGACCGCCAACTGAAAGCCGATCATCCCGCCCATCGACAGGCCGATCAGGTGTACCGGACCCAGACGAAGGTGTTCGATCAACGCCTCCACGTCATTGCTCATGGCCTGAATGCTGTAGCGCCCGTAGGGTTTGTCCGAGCGACCATGGCCACGCATGTCCATGACGATGACGCGGTATTGACTGGCCAGTGCCGGGATCTGATATTCCCAGTCCTGACAGCTGGAACCCAAGCCATGTAACAACAGGACGGGTTCGCCCAGACCGTACTCTTCATAGTGCAGCGAACAGTCGTCGTGTTCGAAAAAAGCCATGTGCCTACTCCTGTCAGGCGTGTTGGGGAGCAGTGAGTGCCGTGGTCAGTGGTGCGGTGTCGAACGTGCGGATCAGATCGATGAGAATTTGCGTGGCCGGGCCCAGCGACCTGTCCTTGCTGGAGTAAAGATAGAAGGTCGGGTTGCGGCTGCCGCCCTTGTCCAGGCGCAGCGGCTTGAGCAGCCCCTCGCGCAGTTCACGCTCGATCATGTGGCGAGGCAGCCAGGCGAAACCCAGGCCATTGCTGACGAAGGTGGCGGCTGTACCGAGGCTGCCGACCGTCCAGCGCTGCTCTGCGCCCAGCCAGCCGAATGCTGTCTGCCTGAGTCGCGAATCACCACCTGCAGCTGACTTTCCAGGTCCTGAAAGGTCAGTTCGCGATTGGCCTGGTGCAGGGCGTGGTCCGGATGAGCGACGGCGACGAACTCGACGGAGCTCATCTCGGTGCCCAGATGCCCGGCAATGCTGTAGCCGCTGATGGCCAGGTCCGCGACGCCTTCCAGCAACACCTCCTCGACACCCGAAAGCACTTCTTCACGCAACCGCACCCGGCAGCCTCGGCTTTGCGGCATGAACGCGGTCAACGCCCTGACCAGGCGTGCCGAAGGATAGGCCGCATCAATCACCAGCCGCACTTCTGCCTCCCAGCCCTGTTCCATATGGTGGGCGAGGTCTTCCAGTTGGCTGGCCTGTTTGACCAGTTGCCGTGAACGGCGCAGCAGTACGCCACCGGCGTCGGTCAGCACAGCCTTGCGTCCGTCAATGCGTAACAGCGGCACGCCGAGTTGTTCCTGCATGCGCGCCACGGTGTAACTCACCGATGACTGCGACCTGTGCAGCGCCTCGGCGGCCTGAGCAAAGCCACCGTGGTCGACTACGGCTTGTAATGTGCGCCACTGGTCGAGAGTCACGCGGGGCGCTTTCATGCTGTAATTCCTCTTAATGTGTTGGCTATTTGTTCTACTCTGACAATCCCGCTTCGGAGATCGCCGAATGAATCGACTGTGCTGTGTACTGCTGGTCATGTTGCCTGTGACGGCTTTTGCGTACCCCATCGAGGTCGAAAAGCAGTATCAGGGCGTGAAGATCGATTACGTGACGCACGACGTTTATCACAACATCGGGTCAATCACCGTCAGCAACTACGGGGATGTAGACGCCAAATGTTCGGTGGTGTTCGTCAACGGGCCAGAGGCGCCGCGAACCCGGCGTATGCAGGTTGGCGCAGGTCAGAGTGTCGACGCTTCATCCACGTTCAATCGCAGCATCATCAAGTTGCGAATCAGGCTCACCTGCCAGCCAGCCTGAGAGTAGAGCGCTCTTATGGATAAAACAAATTTATGGATGGGTTAGGCGAGGGGCTTGAAGTTTTTAATCGATAAATCGATTTTATAACGGGGTCCCCCGTTGCGTTATACGCAATTGTGGCCGAAGACTGTGGGAGCGAACTTGTTCGCGAAAGGGCCGGTATGATCGCCGAAAATGCATCGGCTGAAATACCGTCTTCGCGAACAGGCGAAGCGTCGCCGCTTCGCTCCCACGTCCTTGCGGCAGAAGCCTGAAAGCTCCTTGTTCCGGGCTTTCAGGACTTGTGCAATACGCTGGGCACAATCAGACGATGATATCGACCGCTTGCAGACTCTGCACGCCAGTCAGCTGGATTTCAAAGTCCGCCCCGATGTTGTCATCGAGATTGCCGTACAGCACCCCATCGGCGAAGCGAAGCTCGCCGGTGTTGTTGGCGCTGAACGCCGCGTTGCCAATGAACACGAACGCATCGGGTCGGGCATCGAAGCCTGTGAAGTCCAGCTTGTCGCCTTCGGCTGCCTTGAAGCCGTTTATGATGTCGCGCAGGCCGCCCAGGCCTGTCTCGTTGCTGTTGTTGAACACGTAACGGTCTGCACCGGTGCCGCCAATCAGCGTATCAGCGCCTGACCCGCCGATCAGTACGTCGTCACCCGCGCCGCCGGACAAGGTGTCATTGCCACTGCCGCCGTTCAGGACGTTGGCGTTTTTGTTGCCGGTCAACGTGTCGGCAAACTGGCTGCCAGTCAGGTTCTCTGTACCCTTGAGCGTGTCCAACCCGGAGCCGCCGGTGGCCTGTTGAGCGCTGGTGTTCAGCGCAACCGTAACGCCTGCCGTGGCAAACAGATAAGACACCGTGTCATTGCCGTCACGACCGTCCATGACGTTGTCGCCAGCGCCTGCGTAGATCAGGTTATCAAGGGTATTGCCGGTTGCGTTCGCCGCCCCTGTGCCGGTGATGACGATGTTTTCCAGGTTGGCCCCCAGCGTGTAGCTGGCCAGCGAACTGAGCACCGTGTCGATGCCGCCTACCTGCTGATCTGCGTTGGTCTCGACCACTCGGTCGGCTGCATCGTCAACGTAATAACTGTCCGATCCGTCGCCGCCGGTCAGCAGGTCGGCACCCGCTGCGCCGTCGAGAACATTGTTGCTGGCATTGCCGGTGATGACGTTTTTCAGCGCATTGCCGGTGCCGTTGATGGCAGATACGCCGGTAAGCAGCAGGTTTTCCACGTTCGCCCCCAACTGCCAACTGACGGAAGACACCACGGTATCAACCTGCGATGGCGAATCATTGCTCTCGGTGACGGTATCGAGTGCGTTATCGACTACATAGATGTCGTTGCCGTCCCCGCCGGTCATGTCATCTGCGCCCTGATCGCCATCCAGCACGTCATTGCCGGCGCTGCCCACCAATGTGTCGTCGTCACTGGTGCCGAAGATGTTGCCGCCTTCATTCTGGCCACTCTCGAAAATGGCGGTCGGGTCGTTGTTGTCGCTGGCATCGCCACGAAAACCCAGGTCATCGGCAATGAAGTCGGCCAGGCGCTGACCGACGATTTCGGCGGACTCTTCGTGCAGGTGCCAGACGTCATCGGGGTAGACCAGCGGGTTGACCTCGTAACGCAACGGCAGGTCGGTGTAGTCAACTGCCAGCTTGACGTCGGCACGCTCATTGGCGATGGCTTCCTGAGCGTTTCTGACGTATCCGGCACCCTCGACAATAGCGTTGATCTTTTCTTCGGTGTAGCCACGTGCCTTGGCCGCCTCGGTCTGATAGTGGCTGGTTTCGGCCATGTACACGGTGAAGTCGCCTATCTGCGCGTGCAGGTAATCGAACACCTTCAGGGTCGAGGCTTTGTACAGGTCGGCTGCAGCCTGCTTGTACGTGGCGCGGGCTATTTCCTGCGCGGCTTCTTCACCCTGACCCCAGATAATCCCGGTGGTCACTTTGTCGATAGCCGTTAGTGACGTCAGTTGCGACTTGAGCAGTTCGGTTGCACGCAGCAGCGCAGGGCCTGGCTGATCGGTATCCACCAGCCACCACGAAACACGCTGTTCTTCCTGCGTGCCGGTCGAATAGCCGACCACGGTGCTGCCGCCTACGGCAAGGTCGATGCCATCACCGTTGGCGTCGGTGAACTGGCTGCGCACGTCATAATCGGTGTAACGGGCCAGGTCCTTGACCATTTCCGAGGTGCCGGACTGATTGTCGTCTTCGGTCATGCGCAGCAGGCGTGCGTTGGACTGGCCAAGCGTCGGCAGATAGAGAATCTCCTGAGCCTCGCGCTGGCCGAACACGAAGTCCGCATCGGTCAGGGTGTCGATCAGGTTGCCGCTCAGGGCGATTTCGAAGCGATTGCCGTCGGCATCCGGCGTGGCGGATTTGACATAGGTCTTGTCGCCGGCTTCGTTGAGGGTCATGTACAAGGTGTGATCTTCACCGTTGCCCAGCCCCGGGAGTATCAGTTTTTT
>NZ_LJQT01000167.1:0-766 GCF_001400515.1 Pseudomonas meliae
GTGTCTGGCAGAAACTCCGCGTCCGGCCCTGAATCGCTCAGTCGCTGTACAGCGCCTGAGTGCGACGCAGGCGCATGCGGCTGCCGTTGAGGTGCAGGTACATCGCCGAGCGCGCTGCGTCGACGTTGCCTTCGGCGATGGCGTTGTAGATTTGCCGGTGTTCGGTGTTGATGCCGGCCAGGTAGGCGTTGCGATCGCTCTGCCCTGTGTAGGCCGAGTTCATCCGCGTGCGGGGAATCAGCTTGGTGCCCAGATGTTTCATGATATCGACCAGGTAGGCATTGCCTGACGCCTTGGCGATCTTGAGGTGAAATTGAAAATCGGCATTGATGGTGGTTCCGGATTTCTGCGGACCTTCGAGCAGCGCATCGAACGCCCGCTTGAGCTCAAACAACGCTTCAGGGCTGCGTCGTTGCGCAGCCAGCCCTGCTGCCTCGACTTCCAGGCTCAAGCGAAACTCCAGCAGGTTCAGCACATCGGACAAGGTGGCGATGGTCGCAGGACCTACCGAAAAACCTTCAGGCGGTGGCATGTCTAGAACAAAGGTGCCGACACCATGCCGGGTTTCCACCAGTCCCGCGGCCTGCATCCGCGACAGCGCATCGCGCACCACCGTGCGGCTGACACCCTCGGCTTCCATGATGTGGATCTCGGAAGGCAATTTCTCGCCGCGCACCAGCACACCGTCACGCATGCGCTGGGCGAAGCGGTCGACCAGGGTTTCTGCCAGGCGTCGATGGTTCTTTTGGAACAGGGCAGCCTGCGG
>NZ_LJQT01000381.1:0-855 GCF_001400515.1 Pseudomonas meliae
TTGTCTACACCCTCCTAGGCGAGAAGAGCAGAAAATGTACGAGCGGTCGTTCGTCGGCATCAGGATGCCTAGGACCTGCGCGTCAGTATGCTCAAAATCTACTGGAAAATAGGTAACGTTCAGTTACTATGGCAACATGGGAGGTCAGTTGTTATAATTTTCTATTATTCTGAAATCTCGACCTATTATTGAAAAATGGTTTTTGAAATATGGCTAGTTTAAAGTTGCGTAAATGGCTTAAAAAAGTGTTATACGGGCTTTCCAATTCGCTATGGCGTTAGGGTTTGTCAGTATTGCGATTGCGACCGCTTATAAGTTTATTGTAGAGGATGTCTCTCTTACATTTGTTAAGCCCTTCGGTAGATACTATGTGTTTGAGCTTGAAAACGAATCTCCAAGTGATCAAGTAATAGAAAGCTTCGAAGTAGTATTTCCTGCTGGTCAACCTTTGGTCGCTCGTACAACGCGTGACATATATGCAAACGAATCTGACTCCGGTAAGGTCACCCTTCCGGGCGGAAATTCGGGTTGGATTCCTACCGTAGAATTTACGGAGCTAAATGGCCAGATTGTTGGTGCGAACAAAAAGAAAAAATTTAGGCTTCCTCCTGCCAGTAGTATTGATTATTTACGATTGGAGGCTGCTATTTTTGATGTTAGTTATCGAACACACCCGACAAGCAAACTTCTGAAAAATATCGATGCAGGGCTCAAGTGGTTAGGTTTGAAAAATACAGAAACCAAGATTCGGTATATTATGGTAGATAATAATTGGTTTCCAACGGCGTCGACTTCGTTGAATGAAGCATTGAGGCTGGCCTGCAGAGATGATCGATCGTTAGGGAGACGCTGAAC
>NZ_LJQT01000272.1:0-1545 GCF_001400515.1 Pseudomonas meliae
AACCCGGGGCGGTTCAGTGATGACCCGATGGTCCAGTTGGCCAGTCAGATCAAAAAGCTTCAGGAAGGCTGGGCTCCCATTGCAAGAGGCTCCAAGAAAGTTAAAACGGATGTCTTTACGACTGAGGATAGAGCAGTAGGGCGTGCGGCGTCTCTTGAGGCTTACGATCGCATGCGAGATCGCGGAAACGGCGTAACAAATACTGATGAGCCAACTGCCCCCGACCCTGAGTGAAGTCTCAGCACATATCCCGCAAGCTGGCGCGTTCGTCACTGACCAGCCATCACCCGTGCCAGCCGATCCTCGTAGGGCTCTTCGTGGCTCGACTCATCAATGCCGTATGCCTCGCTGCAGAGCAATCAGCGTCTTCATGATCTCCGACAGCTCCTTCATGGCCTTTATGCGGCGCGGGAAGCTGGACATCCTGCTGGCCAGCTCCAGCGCATCCGATGAATCATCTGCCTGCTCCTTCAGCTGTTTAATCAGATCGGCAATGTCACCACGCATGTCGGTCGACGAGCTCAGTTCTTCCAGCAGCGTATTGGCAAGGTCAAGGCAGCGACCGATGTTCCTCCGCTGGCTGAGCTTTATGTCGGCCAGGGCCGTTGCCGCCGACTCAACCTCGAGCTTTTCGATGATGACGGTTTCCTTGGAAACCAATCTGGAAACCTCAGCTTTGGAAACCAGAGCATCAGCCCGTGCCTGTACCTTGACTTTGAGATGTCGTGACCAGTTGAAGCTCTTGGCGCGTTTGTTGATTGCTGTGTGAGAAACACCGTGGACGATGCCGATCTCGCGTGCCGACAACAGACCAGTGCGATACGCCCGCTCGATTGCTTCCCGGTCCAGCGTGGCTTTTGCTGTCATCTTGTTGCCCCTTTTACCGCTTGCTCATGTGCCAGCGGCTCATGAATGTAGTTCTTCTGAGCTCAGGCTCCAGCGCTTCATGCCAGCTATCACCCCGCAAACGACGCATCTTCACGGCCTGCCATTTCAGACCGCGCTTTGCCGCCCAGAGCATCGCAGGCATGGTTTCGGTGCCGAGCGTGATCAGCGTTGCCCCGGCGCATACCGTGGTTCGGATGGGCATGCGCGGGAGCGAGATTGATGTGCTTTCTAAGGTCGCTAGCTGCATGGTCGGCCATCTCCGAGGGTTCAGATGGCCAACTTATGTGACTGGAGTAGGTTAGTTAGCAGTATCTAATTACTCTGTAGTGTCCACGTTCGTAGCTGTTAATCTCATATGCAGTTGATCTCAAAAACTGAAGGAGGCATTGGATGTCACAGACAGAAAACGGCGATATTCAACCCGGCCGCCGAGGGGGAGGAGTTCACCGTGACAGGCATCGACACGACGGCGCTGGTCACGATCCGCGATATCGTTGCGCTGGTGCTCGAGGTGAGAGAGGAAATGAAGCTGAGACAGCTTTCGTCTGATTGGCGAGGGATAGGGCGGGAGGCTTAAGCTGAACAAAAGCCCGCTCAGTAGCGGGCATACCCTATCCCTGCATGAGATTACTCCTTGCCTAGGGAGCCGCTGATTTA
>NZ_LJQT01000272.1:1594-1896 GCF_001400515.1 Pseudomonas meliae
ATAAATCAGCGCCTCCCTAGAGACTTTTCCAAATCGGTAATCTTTGATGGAAGAACGTAGAGGTACGAGATGAGGTAGTCCAAAAGCTCAACCATTTTACCGGCCATAGCTTCTGTAGGCTCATTCTCGTCATCGAAATGTGCTCCCAAATTTCCCCCGGACCGGATGGCGTGAGAGAGCGTCTCAAGCGGCGCTGCCAGATCATTGCTGTTCTTAACTAAGTCGATCAGCTGATATAGGTTTTTTGTTCGATCTGAAGAGTCCACCCGATATTTAAAAATTCCCTCTAAGAGGGTGTAGAC
>NZ_LJQT01000115.1:0-7575 GCF_001400515.1 Pseudomonas meliae
AACGATAATCCCGACTATCGCGCCGATGCTCAGCGTCAGACATCTACCTTGAACGTTTCCGGCTCACGGAGATTCCAACACTGTATAGGCAGTAGTACGCTGCGGGGTCGAAACTTTCGAGAGGTCCTGCTTGCGCTGCCATGGAGTCTGTCTCTCAATTTGCCAAGGAATCATTCATGACCACTACCAAGAAAACCGCCCTCATTATCGGTGCTTCGCGTGGCCTCGGGCTCGGGCTGGTGCAGCGCTTGACCGAACAGGGCTGGCACGTCACCGCCACCGTACGTGATCCGCAAAACGCTGAAAACCTGAAAGCGGTCGAGGGCGTGCGCATCGAAGCGGTGGATCTGGACGAACCTGCTTCGCTGGAAGTGCTGGTCCAGAAGCTGCGCGGTGAAGTGTTCGACGTGCTGTTCGTCAATGCCGGCATCAGTGGCGCGGCACACCAGAGCGCTGCGAAGTCGACCGCTGCCGAACTCGGGCAGTTGTTCCTGACCAACGCTGTAGCGCCGATTCGTCTGGCCGAGCGCTTCGTTGAGCAAATCCGTCCCGGCACGGGCGTCCTGGCGTTCATGAGTTCGTGGCTGGGCAGCGTCACTTGCCCGGACGGCGCAAACCTTGCGCTGTACAAGGCCAGCAAGGCTGCACTCAATTCGATGACCAATACCTTTGTCACCGAGCTGGGCGAGAACCGTCCTACCGTGCTGTCGATGCATCCGGGTTGGGTGAAGACCGACATGGGCGGCGAAAATGCCGCCATCGACGTCATGACCAGCACCACCGGGCTTGTCGAACAGCTCAATGCCTACGCAGGCAAGGGCGGCCATCACTTCATCGATTATCAGGGCAAGACGATTGCCTGGTAATCGGCTGCTCGACTAGAATCGCCGTCCTTCGCCGGGGCGCACCTGACCCCGGCGACCCTGGATCAGCAGACAGGGCAACACTGAGCTGGCTAACCTGAACCTGTCTTTCAGAGGAGCCGGCCCATGCCTGCGATCCGTATCTGGTTGAAAAATCCCCTTGCCGTGTTCACTGCCAATGACCTGGACGCCCGTGGCGGTCTGGTGATCGAAGGCGGCGTCATCACTGAAGTGCTGGCCGCCGGACAACAACCGTCGACGCCCTGCACACAGACATTCGATGCCCGCGAGCATGTGCTGCTGCCGGGGCTGATCAACACGCACCATCACTTCTATCAAACCCTCACCCGCGCTTGGGCACCGGTGGTCAACCAGCCATTATTCCCGTGGCTGAAAACCCTGTACCCGGTGTGGGCGCGCCTGACGCCAGAGAAGCTCGCGGTCGCCAGCAAGGTGGCGCTGGCCGAGCTGTTACTGTCCGGGTGCACAACCGCTGCCGACCACCACTATCTGTTTCCCGACGGGCTTGAACACGCCATCGATGTTCAGGTGCAAAGCGTCCGCGAGTTGGGTATGCGCGCAATGTTGACGCGTGGTTCGATGAGCCTTGGCGAAGCGGATGGAGGCTTGCCGCCGCAGCAAACCGTGCAGCAGGGTGAGGTGATTCTGGCCGACAGTCAGCGCCTGATCGAGACCTATCACGAGCGCGGCGATGGTGCGCAGATCCAGATCGCGCTGGCACCCTGCTCGCCGTTTTCGGTCACGCCGCAGATCATGTCCGAGAGTGCCGCCATGGCCGAAAAGCTCGACGTGCGCCTGCACACCCACCTGGCTGAAACCCTCGACGAAGAGGACTTCTGCCTGCAACGCTTCGGCCTGCGCACCGTGGATTATCTGGACAGTGTCGGCTGGTTGGGACCGCGTACCTGGCTGGCCCATGGCATCCACTTCAACCCCGACGAAATCGCCCGTCTCGGCGCAGCAGGCACCGGCGTCTGTCACTGCCCAAGCTCGAACATGCGCCTGGCTTCTGGCATCTGCCCGACGCTGGAGCTGATCGCTGCCGGCGCGCCGCTGGGGCTCGGGGTCGATGGTTCGGCGTCCAACGATGCATCGAACATGATCCTCGAAACCCGCCAGGCGCTTTACCTGCAACGCCTGCGCTACGGCGCCGAAAAAATCACTCCGCAGCTCGTGCTGGGCTGGGCCACCAAGGGGTCGGCGCAATTGCTGGGACGCACTGACCTCGGTGAACTGGCGGTGGGCAAACAGGCTGATCTGGCGTTGTTCAAGCTGGACGAACTGCGCTTTTCCGGCAGCCATGATCCGCTCTCGGCGCTGCTGCTGTGCGGCGCGGACCGTGCCGATCGGGTGATGATCGCAGGACAATGGCGAGTGATCGACGGCCAGGTCGAAGGCCTGGACATCAAGCAGTTGATTGCCGATCACAGCCAGGCCGCGCGGGAGTTGATTCGGGGCTGAACGTGCGGGGCGATAATCTCAACTATCGTGCGACGCTCCGCGTCGGCATGCCGTTCAGGACGCTCTGCGTCCTCTTGCGACGCAGAGCGTGGGAGCGATAGGCAATAGGCCCTAAAGCCCCAGACACGAGAGCATGATGAACGTCGCGAACAGCACGAAGTGGGTCATGCCTTCGATGGCGTTGGTTTCGCCGTCGTTGAGGTTGATGGCGGACACCAGCAGGGTGATGAAGATCATCACGGTCTGCACCGGCGTCATGGCCATCTGGAACGGCTGGCCACTGTAAAGCGCCATCGCTTCCATGACCGGAACCGTCAGAATCACGGTGGACAACGATGCACCCAAAGCAATGTTGACCACTGACTGCATGCGGTTGGCGAGTGCCGCGCGCAGGGCGGTCAGAATCTCCGGTGCAGCGGAAATGGCGGCTACCAGAATGGCGGTCATCACTGGCGGTGCCCCCGTCCCTTCCAGGCCCAGGTCGACCGTCTTGGACATCACTTCAGCCAGCGCGCCAATCACCACCACACCGGTGACCAATGTGACAATCGAGCGGGTCAGGTTGACCGGCTCTGCATGCTGTTCAGCCTGATCCGAGCCCTGGCGCTTTTTCTTTTCCGGGTAGCTGTAGCTGAAAAAGTAGCTGTGCGGGCCGACCTGCATGCGCAGGAACAGCGTGTAGAGCAGAATCATCGCGCCAATGGTGAACGCCGAATAGATCTTCCAGTCGCCTTTGGGGATGAACTCGGGCACCACCATCGACACGCCCATGGCGGTGAGGATCATCACGCTATAGGTGCGCGCCGAGTCATCGTTATAGGACTGCTCGCCGTGCTTGATACCGCCCATCAGCGCGGCCAGGCCAAGGATGCCGTTGATGTCGAGCATGACCGCCGAGTAAATGGTGTCTCGCACCAGCGTCGGCGATGGTTCGTTGCTCATCATGATCGCCAGAATCACCACTTCGACCAGCACCGCCGAGAGCGTGAGGATCATCGTCCCGTAGGGATCACCGACCTTTTCCGCGAGCATTTCGGCGTGGTGCGCGACGCGCATCGAGGCGCAGACGATGAAGCCGACCAGCGCCAACCCGGAAACCAGTGCGACGACCTGTCCGTTGCCCAGCAGCACATGCTCCAGCGGATAGGCGACAAACATGGCAATGATTGCCAGCAGTAGAAACTTTTCTTGCTTGAGCAAAGCGCCCATTACTTTCTCCAAACCCTTGCGACAGATCGCCGCGGATAGTCATGAACGTGTCTGTCATTGAAGCCGTTCAGAGTGCGGTGTGTGACAAAAGGTTTCAACAAATGACCCGAATGAGAACCGCACCCACGCGTAAATGACTTTTGATCCCGTCGCCACGATGTGAAATAGTGCCCGCCGTTTTCAACAATAGTGCCCGCCGTTTTCTTCGCGGCCTTCAGGGCGCGCCTGTTTTTCATGATTCCGCTTTGTTAGAAAGGACCTTCGCCATGCGTGCTTTTCGACTTCCGCATCTGCTGGCTTGCGGCCTGCTGACCCTGATGGCCAGCGCCGCCCAGGCCGCGCCTATCGACATTGATGACGGCCAACACAAAGTCCACCTGCCTGACACTCCCAAGCGCGTCGTGGTGCTGGAGTTCTCGTTTCTCGACGGCCTGGCGTCGGTCGGCGTAACACCCGTCGGTGCCGCGGACGATGGCGATGCCAACCGGGTACTGCCCAAAGTGCGTAAGGCGGTAGGCGAATGGCAGTCCGTGGGGCTGCGCTCGCAACCCAATATAGAAGTGATCGCGCGGCTCAAGCCGGACCTGATCATTGCCGACCTCGGCCGCCATCAGGCGCTTTACAACGATCTGGCCAGCCTGGCACCCACACTGATGCTGCCGTCGCGCGGCGAGGATTATCAGGGCAGTCTGAAATCTGCCGAGCTGATCGGCGTGGCGCTCGGCAAAGGCCCAGAGATGCAGGCGCGGATCGCGGAGAACCGCCAGCACCTGAAGACTGTTGCCGATCAGATTCCGGCCAACACCAACGTGCTGTTCGGCGTCGCCCGCGAAGACAGCTTCTCGGTACATGGCCCGCACTCTTATGCGGGCAGCGTGTTGCAGGCGATCGGTCTGAAGGTCCCGGAAGTACGCAAAGACGCCGCGCCCACCGAATTCGTCAGCCTGGAGCAGTTGCTGGCATTGGACCCGAACTGGTTGCTGGTCGGTCATTATCGTCGCCCGAGCATCGTCGACAGCTGGAGCAAGCAGCCGCTGTGGCAGGTGCTTGGCGCAGTACGTAACAAGCAGGTAGCTGAAGTGGATGGCGACAGCTGGGCGCGCAATCGCGGGATCATGGCGTCCGAGCAGATCGCCGACGATGCGCTTGCCGTACTCAAGGGCGGCAAGGCCGTGCTGAACCCGTAAATGCGCCGCTGGCTGATGGCGGGCGTGATCACCGCGACCTGCCTGGGACTGTTCTGGGTGTCGCTGTTCGCCCTGTCTTCGTTCAGCATTCGTCAGGTAGATGCCTGGAACGGACTGTTCACGCAGGGTCGCGAGGGCGGCAACATCGCTTATATCGTTGCGCAATTGCGCGTGCCACGCGCCTTGTGCGCGGCGCTGGTCGGTGCCTGCCTCGGCGTGGCCGGGGCCTTGATGCAGGGCATCACGCGCAACCGTCTGGCCTCCCCCTCATTGTTTGGCGTTACGGCGGGCGCGGCGCTGGGGCTGGCGCTGTTTTCCACCGGGCTGGTCGCCCTGCCCTTCCCCGGCGGCGCGCTGCTGATGACCTGCCTCGGTGGTGCGTTGGCATGGATCACCGTGTTCAGTCTTGGCGGCGCATGGTCGCCTGCCACCGCTCAGGGGCGACTGGTGCTGGCGGGTGTCGCCGTCGCCGCGCTGTGCGCAGCCTTGACCCGCCTCACTGTGATTCTTGTCGAAGCACAGGCGCAAAGTGTCCTCAACTGGCTGGCCGGTTCACTGGCCAACGTCGGCGCGACGCAGTTGCAACTGCTCTGGCCTTGCACGCTGATCGGTCTGGTGCTGGCGATTGCCTGTGCGCCGCGCCTGAACCTGATCAACCTCGGCGAAGACGCTGCCCGCTCACTGGGCGTACGCATCGGTGCCTTGCGTCTGCTGGTGTTCGTGGTCAGCCTGCTGCTGGTTGGCGCCAGTGTCTGTGCAGTCGGGCCGATCGCCTTTGTCGGCCTGATCGCGCCGAACATCGCTCGCCAGTGGCTGGGCAATGACTACCGCTAGCTGATCCCGATCAGCGCCGGCCTGGGCGCGGCCATCGTGCTGGCCTCGGACCTGATCAGCCGCGCCGTGGCATTCCCCGTGGAAACGCCGGCCGGCGTGGTCACGGCGTTGATTGGCGCGCCGTTCTTTCTGTTTCTGGCGAGGCGCGCGCTATGAACCAGTCCCGCTCACGGCTGTTGTTGCTGATTGTGTTACTGGTACTGGCCCTGCTGTTGAGCCTCAGCGCGGGCACCGTCTGGCTGACGCCCGGCGCGGTGCTTGATCATCTGATCGCCCACGACAGCAAGGACTTCGAAGTCTGGAATCACCGCCTGCCACGCGGACTGATCGCAATCATGACCGGCTGCGCGTTCGGCCTGGCGGGTGCCATCGTGCAAGGTGTGATTCGCAACCCGCTGGCCTCGCCGGAAATTCTTGGCGTGACCCAGGGCGCAGGGCTGGCGCTGACCATCGCGATTATCGGCCTGCCGCAATTGCCGGTGGCCACGCTGCCGTTTGTGGCGTGTCTGGGCGGTGCAGCGGGGGCATTGCTGATGACGTTGTACAACACCGGCGTGCAGTTTTCCGGCGTGCGTTTCGCGCTCTCCGGGGTAGCGATTGCCGTGACGCTGTCGAGCATCACCGAATTTCTGATTCTGTCCAACCCGCTGGATATCAATACCGCCCTGCTGGCCCTGACCGGCAGTTTGTGGAGCCGTAACTGGCACCATGTGTTGCTGGCCTCGCCGCTTCTGCTGCTGATCCCGCTCAGCTTGCTGCTGGCCAAACCGCTGAACCTGATCGGCCTGGGCGATGAAGCAGCGCAGAGCCTGGGTACCGGCCTCAAACGTACGCGCTGGCTGGCGATGAGCAGTGCCGTGCTGTTGACCAGCCTGGGCGTGGGCATCATCGGACCGGTGAGTTTTGTCGGGCTGGTCGCGCCACACATGGCACGCCGTCTGGTCGGCGGTCATCATCAATACCTGCTGCCCGCCTCCATGGTATTGGGCGCGTTATTGCTGGTGCTGGCCGATACGCTGGGGCGCACATTGATCGCACCCAGCGAGATCCCCGCCGGTATTCTCACGGCGGTGATTGGCGCTCCGTATTTCCTCTGGCTGCTGGCCCGATTCAAAGGTTGATCCCATGAGTATTCTGAAGGCGCAGCAACTCGACATCGGCTATGGCGCAACGCGGATCGTGCAAGACCTGTCATTCAGCCCGCCGCCTGCGCAGGTCACCGCGCTGATCGGCCCCAACGGTTGCGGCAAATCCACACTGCTAAAAGCGTTTGCACGGATTCTCACCCCGCAATCGGGCAGCCTCAGCCTGGACGGCAAAGCCTATAGCCAGCTCTCCGCCAAAGAGCTGGCCCGCAAGGTGGCTTTTCTGCCGCAAGTGCTGCCCATTCCAGAAGGCGTCAGTGTGCGTCAACTGGTGGCTTACGGTCGCAGCCCGCACAACAGTCTGTGGGGACGCTTGAGCGGGGCCGATCAGCACAGTGTCGAACAGGCGCTGCAACGCATGGAGCTGGAAACCCTGGCCGACCGGCCGCTGTCCGACCTTTCCGGCGGGCAGCGCCAACGAGCGTGGCTGGCGATGATCCTTGCGCAGGACGCGGCCATCGTCCTGCTCGACGAGCCGACCACCTATCTGGACATCAGCCATCAGGTCGAACTGCTGGACCTGATGCGCGAACTCAGCGCCGAAGGCAAAACCGTGATTACCGTGCTGCACGACATCAATCAGGCCTGTCGCTATGCCGACCATCTGGCGGTCATGCAGGGTGGACGTCTGGTGACCTGCGGCGCGCCGGGCGAGGTGCTGACAGCCGAGCTGGTCTGCCAGGTGTTCGATGTGCAGGTGCAGATCATGCGCGAACCCGTGGCCGGTACGCCAATGTGCATTGTCGAGCGCAGCACGCGCTGTACCAGTTAGCGGCGCAGCCCACCGCACCTGCACCTTCTCGCTGCACTACGCGTTACACACAAGTCTGTTTTAGATTCTGGCCGAAGGCCGTG
>NZ_LJQT01000035.1:0-960 GCF_001400515.1 Pseudomonas meliae
TTGTCTACACCCTCTTAACGGAAGCAATTTTTCTGTCTTCCGTCTGTTCTAGTACTCTGTCACGCTCCTTGATCAAGCCATCCAGAACAGCTTCATGCGGACCGTTTAACCAAGGCTGGAAATGATTGCAGGTGTAACAGGCAATAGGTGCTAAAGCGCCGCAAAAGCCGAAGCTACCGCAGGAGCCCAACCCCACAACACCATTGGAAATTCTGCTGCTTGGGTCATTTCCTCGCTTTGCGTGGCTCTCAGAGACAATGAGTACGCCTTGAAACGCTTGGGCTATGGGGGCTAGTTGCATAGCCACTGCCTTATCTATTCTCTCGACAATTTCAGGGATGTTCTTCACATACACACCAGCATTCTGAGTATCAGAATGATCGAGTGCTTCAGCAATGACAAACTCACCTCTCCCTTCCCGAGCGAGGTTGGTCCCCAAGGTGTAACGGAATCGAGTCGGATTCAGATGAACCGGAAAACCTGTTCGCTCGCTGATAACAGATATCGTTTTCTCAACTCGATCCATGGCGGCCTTTACAAAATGGCTTGGCGCATGCAAGCGATCCCCTTTGAGTTGCGTCCTTAACTCCGAGAGAGTGCCAACATTCTTCATAACTGGAAATAGCGGAAGCTCAGGGATCAACTCAAGGGGAAAGCCCCTCTCCGAACCTATCCGAAAATGCTGCGCGAACCACAAATGCCTGCTGCTTCAAAAGTAGCCATAAATCTTCGACTATTGAGAATTTACTGAATTCCGCGCGCCAAAACTGGCTCCGCTGCTTAGCTCGTGGAAAGTTGATATAGTATTTTTCGCCGTCTTGGTGAGAGTGTGAAAGCAAATCTTTCAGCTTCAACGCTGTAATTTGCACCCTTCGCCGCCCGGTCATAGCCAGGGTCATTGCGTAGCAGGTATCAGTAAGAGATAGAACACTCTCGCTGTAGGTGTCACCGCCACTGTAA
>NZ_LJQT01000269.1:0-210 GCF_001400515.1 Pseudomonas meliae
ACCCCACACACTCCGGCCAAGACTGGGGGTCACTACTGGCCGTCAAGGGGCCGAGTCCTCGGCGCTGCGCGCCTGTGGGCCGCACCAACCCCTTGACCGCCCTCCGTTCAACAGCGGCCAGCTCGGCACCTTACCCACACTTTGCTATCAATTCGCAGATCGAGGCGCGTCCTGCAGCAGATCCGGAAACGTTTTTTGCTATCAAGCTGG
>NZ_LJQT01000149.1:0-5786 GCF_001400515.1 Pseudomonas meliae
TCTACAAGCGCATCGCCAACAAACTTTCGCAACAAGCGACAACGCCGCTTCAATAGGCGACGTTGTTCGCCTCATTGAAAACCCGATTCAGGCCCGCCCAAGGTTATTCAAAAAACTCCTTGGGCACATCGTGCTTGAGCATCAACTGACATTGCTGACTCTCAAGATCGAAAAAGATTACCGCCTGGCCTTTGGTCAGCGCATGTCGCACACGCAGCACGCGGGTTTGCAGCGGTGTTTCGTCGCCATTATCGGTGCCCTCACGGGTGACGAAATCTTCGATCAGGCGGGTGAGGGTGTCGGGTTCCAGTTGGTCGTAGGGGATCAGCATGACGGTTCTCGTGTCGATGAGCAGCGATGATAGAACTGCGGTGCCAGGCNNTACCGCAATTCACAGGCCCTCAACTTTCCTCGCGATTCTGCCCGATCAGGCTGTCGACCGGTGGCACACGGGTGTCGGATTCCATCTGCGCATCATGTTCGATCTGATGGCTGAACCGCTCCAGTGAACTCTGGGCCGGTTTGGCATCGCTGGCGAACACAGGTGGGCTCAATATGTAAGCACCCAGCAGTTTGCTCAGCGCTGCCAGGCTATCGATGTGCGTGCGCTCATAACCGTGAGTCGCGTCGCAGCCGAAGGCCAGCAGGGCCGTGCGTATGTCGTGCCCTGACGTCACTGCCGAATGCGCATCGCTGTAGTAATAGCGAAACAGGTCACGGCGTACCGGCAGTTCGTTCTCTACGCCCAGACGCAGCAAGTGGCGGGACAGATGGTAGTCGTACGGACCGCCCGAGTCCTGCATCGCCACGCTCACCGCGTGCTCGCTGGAGTGCTGGCCCGGTGCAACCGGCGCGATGTCGATACCGACGAACTCGCTCACGTCCCAAGGCAGTACGCCCGCTGCGCCCGTACCGGTTTCTTCGGTGATGGTGAGCAGCGGGTGGCAATCGATCAACGGCTCTGCACCGCTGTCGACAATGGATTTCAGCGCCGCAAGCAGCGCCGCGACACCGGCCTTGTCATCCAGATGGCGTGCACTGATGTGACCGCTCTCGGTGAACTCCGGCAGCGGGTCGAACGCCACAAAGTCGCCGATACCGATGCCCAGCGATTCGCAGTCGGCACGTGTGGTGCAATAGGCATCCAGACGCAGCTCGACGTGGTCCCAACTGATCGGCATCTCGTCGACGGCGGTATTGAACGCATGACCGGACGCCATCAACGGCAGAACGCTGCCACGAATCACGCCCGTGTCGGTGAATACACTGACACGGCTGCCCTCGGCAAACCGGCTTGACCAGCAACCGACTGCCGCCAGTGCCAGGCGACCGTTGTCTTTGACTTCCCGAACGCTGGCACCGATGGTGTCCAGGTGCGCCGATACCGCACGGTCAGGGCTATTCTGCTTGCCCTTGAGGGTGGCGCGGATCGTGCCGCGGCGGGTCAGTTCGAACGGGATGCCCAGTTCTTCAAGACGCTCGGCCACGTAACGCACGATAGTGTCGGTAAAACCGGTCGGGCTTGGAATCGCGAGCATTTCCAACAAAACTTTCTGCAGGTATTTCAGATCCGGATCGGGGATATTTGCAGGGGTCATGGATGCTCCTTATGGAACAGTTGCAAGCCACAAGGCCGCAAGGGCTGATAGCCCTTTTGCAGCCTGTGTCCGCAACTGCGATCAGATATGCACAGGCAGGCTGTGCGGAAACAACAGATCGACGAAACGTTCGGCGGTGGGTTGTGGTTCATGGTTGGCAAGGCCCACGCGTTCATTGGCTTCGATGAACACGTACTCGGGCTGATCGGCGGCCGGCACCATCAGGTCCAGGCCGACGACCGGGATGTCCAGAGCCCGGGCTGCACGTACTGCTGCATCGCTGAGCACCGGGTGCAGAATGGCCGTGACATCTTCAAGGCAGCCACCGGTGTGCAAGTTTGCAGCGCGGCGCACGGCCAGACGCTGATCCATCGGCAGGATATCGGCATACTCAAAACCGGCCTCGCGCACTGTGCGCTCGGTCTCCTGGTCCATCGGAATACGGCTTTCGCCATCAGTCGCGGCGGCACGGCGACGGCTCTGGGCCTCGATCAACTGTTTGATGGTATGGCGTCCATCACCAATGACCTCAGCCGGACGACGGATCGCTGCAGCCACCACCTGAAAGCCGATCACCACGATGCGCAGGTCGAGGCCTTCATGAAAGCTTTCCAGAATGACGCGCGTGTCGAACCGACGGGCCTGTTCGATAGCGCTCTGAACGTCTTCGATGGTCCGCAGATCGACGGCGACACCCTGGCCTTGCTCGCCATCTAGCGGCTTGACCACGATTTGCCCGTGCTCTTCAAGAAACGCAAGGTTGTCGTCTGCACTGCCTGCCCGCTGCTGTGCGGGCAAGCGCAGGCCTGCAGCCTTCAACGCTCGATGGGTCAGGCTTTTGTCCTGACACAGGGTCATGCTCACCGCGCTGGTCAGATCGCTCAACGACTCGCGGCAGCGGATCCGCCGACCACCATAGCTGAGGGTAAACAGGCCGGCATCCGCGTCATCCACCTGTACGTCAATGCCACGACGATGGGCTTCCTCAACGATGATTCGCGCATATGGATTGAAATCCGCCTGCGGACCTGGGCCGAGGAACAACGACTCATTGATGCCGTTCTTGCGCTTGATGGCGAAGGTCGGCAGGTTACGGAAATTCAGCTTGGCGTACAGCGCCTTGGCCTGATCGTTGTCATGCAACACCGACAGATCAAGGTAGCTCAGACCGCGGCTCATGAAGTGCTCGATCAAATGCCGCACCAGCACTTCACCCACGCCGGGACGTGTGCATTGCGGGTCAACCGCCAGGCACCAGAGGCTGCTGCCTTTTTCCGGATCATTGAAGGCTTTCTGATGATCAAGGCCCATGACGCTGCCGATGATCGTGTTGCTGCCCTCATCTTCGGCCACCCAATATACCGGGCCACCTTCATGACGCGGCGTGAGCAGGGCCGGGTCGATGGGCAACATGCCGCGTGCCAGATACAGGTTATTGATGGCTTGCCAGTCCGCTTCGTTATGCGCCCGGCGGATGCGATACCCGCGAAACACCCGGTGCGCCGGTCGGTAGTCGCTGAACCACAGACGAAGCGTGTCCGACGGGTCGAGAAACAACTGCTGCGGCGATTGCGCCAATACCTGCTGCGGCGCCGCCACATACAAGGCAATGTCACGCTCGCCGGGCTTTTCGTTGAGCAGGTCCTGGGCCAGTGCTGCCGGATCAGGGTAAGTGTGACCGATCAGCAAGCGACCCCAGCCACAATGCAGCGCCAAAGGCTCTGCGTCTATCTGGCTGCCATCTTCGGCAAGACGCGCTTGCAGACGTTCGTACGAGGGCGACTGGCCACGCAACAAGCGCTGGCTATAATGTTTCATCAATCACAGTCCTTGTTCGCTGAGCCACAGGTTCAGCGCTGCCAGTTGCCACAGCTTGGAGCCGCGCAATGGCGTGAGCTGGCCCTCTGGGTTGGTCAGCAACTTATCGACCATGGCCGGATTGAACAGGCCGCGGTCCTGACTGGAGTCGGTCAACAGTTCACGCACCCAGTTGAGGGTGTCGCCCTGCAAGTGCTTGAGGCCGGGAACCGGGAAGTAGCCCTTCTTGCGGTCGATCACTTCCGAAGGAATGACCATACGCGCGGCTTCTTTCAGCACCTGTTTGCCACCGTCGGGCAGCTTGAATTTACCTGGGATGCGAGCCGACAGTTCGACCAGACGGTAGTCAAGGAACGGCGTACGCGCTTCCAGTCCCCAGGCCATGGTCATGTTGTCGACACGCTTGACCGGGTCATCGACCAGCATCACCGTACTGTCCAGGCGCAACGCCTTGTCGACCGCGGCGCTGGCGCCGGGCTGGGCGAAATGATCGCGAACGAAGTCACCGGCTGCGTCGTTGGCTGTGCGCCACTTCGGCTGCACCGTCTCGGCATATTCCGCATAGCTGCGGTCGACAAACGCATCGCGGTAGGCCGCAACCGGATCGCTCGCGCCGTCGACTTGCGGGTACCAGTGGTAACCGGCAAACAGCTCGTCAGCGCCCTGGCCGCTCTGTACCACCTTGCAATGCTTGGACACTTCACGCGACAGCAGGTAGAAGGCGATGCAATCGTGGCTGACCATCGGCTCGCTCATGGCGCGGAACGCCGCAGGCAGCTGTTCGATGATCTCGCTTTCCTGAATACGCAACTGGTGGTGGCGTGTGCCGTAATGCTTGGCGATCAAGTCGGAATACTGAAATTCGTCGCCACGCTCGCCACCGGCATCCTGAAAGCCGATAGAGAAGGTCGACAGGTCTTCGACCCCCACTTCACGCAACAGGCCGACCAGCATGCTGGAGTCGACACCGCCGGAAAGCAGCACGCCGACGTCTACCGCGGCACGCTGACGAATCGCCACTGCTTCACGGGTGCTGTCCAATACGCGGTCGCGCCAGTCTTCGAGCGTGAGGTTTTTCTCGTCTTCATGAGGACCGTAAGGCAGAGTCCACCAGACTTTCTGCTCGACCTTGCCGCTGGCGTCGATGCGCATCCAGCTGGCTGGCGGCAACTTCTCGACGCCTGCCAGCAGCGTGCGCGGGGCAGGCACCACAGCGTGGAAGTTGAGGTAATGGTTGAGCGCCACCGGATCAAGCATTCCGCTGATATCACCACCCTTGAGCAGGGCAGGCAGCGAAGACGCGAAGCGCAGGCGCTTGTCGGTTTTCGACAGGTACAACGGCTTTACGCCGAGGCGGTCACGGGCGATGAACAGCTGCTTGCTGTCACGCTCCCAGATGGCGAAGGCGAACATGCCATTGAGCTTGGGAAGCATGTCTGCGCCCCAGGCGTGATAGCCCTTGAGCAACACCTCGGTGTCGCCACCGGAATGGAACTGATAGCCAAGGCTTTCCAACTCGGCACGCAATTCCGGGAAGTTATAAATCGCACCGTTGAAGGCCATGGACAGGCCCAGGTGACTGTCGATCATCGGCTGCGCCGAGCCATCCGACAGGTCCATGATTTTCAGACGGCGATGACCAAGGGCAACCGGCCCCTGGCTGTGAAACCCCCACGCATCCGGGCCGCGAGGCGCCAGCTCATGGGTAATGCGCTCAACAGCGGCCAGGTCCGCTGGTTGATGGTCAAAACGTAATTCACCTGCTAATCCGCACATAAGTCCTTACCGGGTTTCCGTTGGGGAGGTGACTGAGAAAGTGCAGTCACCCAGAAACTGACCCAGTGCGGGCATGGTAGTTTTAGATCAAAAAGTTATAAGCGTTTGAGATCTATCCCTTGCTGCAGCCTGGCGGGTGCGACTGGACCTATCAAGATTGTTAGTGATGGTTCAATGCCCAGGCAGCGCATGATTCAGCCAAATAGCACCTGCTGCTACCAGGACGGGATAGTGCAATGGACGCAAACACTTGGGTTTCGATGAGGGAAATAAACTCTGAGCGGGATCTGATCGCGGGGGAGAATCTACAGATCACTCTTATCAATACCGCAACGGGAGAACCGGTAGAAACCGTTCGGTTCTCTCCGACGCCTGCAGTGGGGCAGTACGAGTGGACGAAAGCTTTCGCAGATTACATCAACGCTACGGCCGTGCACCTACGTGCAGGCGTCCGGCAGACCGATGGGACATTCAAGACCGAGCACAGCAGTTACTTGAATAAAATATGGACAGATTCAGCGCCTGATCGTGTTGCGCTCACCACCGCATGCCGTTTCAATCAGTGGTCGGATCTATATTGAACCGCCCCGGGTT
>NZ_LJQT01000448.1:0-227 GCF_001400515.1 Pseudomonas meliae
TCTTCGAAGAAACGGGCCGGGGGCATGTGGGTGCTCGTGGCCAGAGGATCAGCGTTGGCCGTGGGGGAGGTCGCGAGGGCAAGACTGATCGCGTTGTCGTGACTCATGCTTCACCGCCATTGCCAGCAGGTTGGCCAACGGCGTGAAAAGGTGTGACACAAGGGGTCAACTGGGGGGGCAGGGTGCGGTCATCGAGGACGCACAGCCGCTGAAGAATCTTTTCCATA
>NZ_LJQT01000099.1:0-225 GCF_001400515.1 Pseudomonas meliae
TTCCTACACATCGCTATGAAAGCATGACGCCTCCTTCCATAGCGTCAGCTTGATGCATAGGAATTTCAAAATGCCTATGCATCAACCATCCTCATGTTCTGTCTTTAAGGGCTTCCCGGCTTGCGGCCCCTGCGGGACCGCAGATATCTGATGTACACCATATTGCACACCCGAGGCGCGGCCATCAGCAGGTTGACCAACGGGGGCCTGAACGGGTGGGGTAGT
>NZ_LJQT01000313.1:0-246 GCF_001400515.1 Pseudomonas meliae
GCTTCGCAGCTTCCGGGTCCATGCATAGGAATTTCAAAATGCCTATGCATCAAGCTGACGCTATGGAAGGAGGCGTCATGCCTTCATAGCGATGGGTAGAAAGACGCTGATGCCTTACTTATGCAGTTAAAACCCCTATAAATCCGCATTAACACAGGTTATTTTACCGCTGAGCCTAGGTGCGGACGCACCTTCCCCCTGTCAGGGCTTCACGTACCTCATCTGTGCGATCGCCTGAGCGTTGAG
>NZ_LJQT01000358.1:0-28568 GCF_001400515.1 Pseudomonas meliae
GTCACCTTTTCGCCCCTCGGTGAGTTACTTCGATAACGTCGCACTCTGTGTCTTCAGTGCCACGGTGATTGAAAAGCGCTTTGCCTGGACTCTGCCCATTGCTGAATCGTTTAACTCGGCGTTAAATAGCTGTTCAGACGGTATGCAACACCATAATTCCAATAATTACAGAAGGACCATCACCATGAAATCCCTTCCTCTGCTCGTAGGCCTCGGCGCTCTTACAGCCGCTTCCAGTGTGTTTGCCTGGGATTATGTGCTGCTCGACACCGACAAGGCTGCGCAGAATCAGCAGATCACCAGTCAGCAGCTGGGCGTCAAGACCGACAAGCCGTTCACTGTCACGATGCGTACGCTGCATGGCGGTCGTCAGGAAGGCGTGAGCATTATCGATATCGATAATGGCACGATGAAGCTGTCAGTCGTCCCGACCCGTGGCATGAACGTGCTGCAGGCATCAGTCGGCGATGTGCGCATGGGCTGGGATTCTCCGGTCAAGGACGTGGTCAATCCGGCCTTCATCGAGCTCAATGGCCGCGGCGGCCTGGGCTGGCTGGAAGGTTTCAACGAGTTAGTGACCCGCTGCGGCTATGAGTGGGTGGGCCACCCGGGCATGGACAACGGCGAGCTGCTGACCCTGCACGGCCGTGCGGCCAACATTCCGGCGAGCAAGGTGACACTGCAGATCGACGAAAAGCCGCCCTACGCGATCCGCCTCAAGGGTGAATTGAAGGAGCAGGCGTTCAAGAAGGTCGACTTCTCGGTGCAGACCGAACTGGTCACCGAGCCAGGCAGCACGAGCTTTTCGCTCAACGATACGCTGACCAACAATGGCGACTATCCGAAAGAATACCAGGCGCTGTACCACAGCAACTTCAGCACGCCGTTCCTCGAGCAGGGGGCGCGTTTCGAAGCGCCGGTCAAGCAGGTCTCGCCGTTCAATGAAAAAGCCAAGGGTGACCTGGGCGACTGGCAGACCTACCGCGCACCGACGCCGGATTACGACGAGACGGTCTACAACATCGTGCCCTACGGCGATGCCAAGGGTGACACGCTGACCGTGCTGCACAACAAGGCTGGCAGCCTGGGCGTGTCGGTCGGTTTCAATACCAAGCAGTTGCCGGTGTTCTCGCTGTGGAAAAACACCGACACCAAAGGCCAGGGCTACGTCACCGGACTGGAACCGGGGACCAGCTTCTCCTACAACCGCCGCTTCCAGCGCCCGCTGAATCTGGTGCCAACCATTGCGCCGAAAGAGCAACGCCAGTTCCAGATCAGCTACAGTCTGCTGGCTGACAAAGGTGCTGTCGACAAAGCCCTTGGGCAGGTCAAGCACATTCAGGACGATCGCGAGACCGAAGTGCGCAAAGAACCGCTGGTGGATCTGACCAAGGAGCAATGATCCTCATCCGAAAACGCAGCGGTGAAACAGTGCCGGATGTCGACGCACGTCATTGTGTCGACATCCGGCCCTGCTCGTTCCGGCGGTAAAAAATTCTCACAACACTTGAGGTTTTTGCCTGTCTACACCCTCTCACCCCTTCGAAGACGAGCATGCACATGAAAATCCTGATGGTTTTGACATCCCATGACCAACTGGGCGACACCGGCAAGAAAACCGGTTTCTGGCTCGAAGAGTTCGTCGCGCCGTATTACGCGTTCAAAGAGGCCGGTGCCGACGTTACGCTGGTCTCTCCGAAAGGCGGTCAACCACCGCTGGACCCGAAAAGCGATGAGCCTGATGCTCAGACCGACGACACCAAGCGCTTCTCCAAAGATGCCGATGCGCAAAAAGCGCTCGCCAATACGGGCCTTCTGTCTGGCGTCAATGCGGCCGATTTCGATGCCGTGTTCTACCCGGGCGGTCACGGCCCGCTGTGGGACCTGGCTGAAGACAAGGACTCCATCGCGCTGATCGAGGCCTTTGCCAAGGCAGACAAGCCACACGGGATGGTCTGCCACGCACCTGGCGTATTGCGTCACGTAAAGTCGCCGGACGGCCAGCCGCTGGTCAAGGACCGCCGTGTCACAGGCTTCACCAACAGTGAAGAAGCGGTCGGCCTGACCAATGTCGTGCCTTTTCTGGTCGAAGACACGCTCAAGCAACTGGGCGGTGACTATTCCAAGGGCGACGACTGGGGCGTCTACGTGCTGACCGATGGCAAGCTGGTAACTGGCCAGAACCCGGCCAGCTCTGCGCAGGCGGCCAAAGACTTGATCACTCTGTTGAGCTGATTGATGTGCGCGGTTCAGCGTCCGACGCTAACAGCACCGGGCGATAAACCGCGCGTCATTTAAATCGAATCTTGCACCCGCCACACTGACCAATAACTACACCCCCCGACAAAAAGGAATACGGTCATGGCAGATGAATCCAAACGCGAAGACCTCGATCACAAACCGGAAAACGCCGGCAAGGTGGGCGAGAAGAACAAACAGCTCAATCAGCAGGGCGAACAGGCCCGACCTGCCACCTCACCCGACCCGCAGAAAGACAAGTCAGGCAACTGACACCCGTCAGAGCAAGCCGCGTTCGGCACACACCTTCACGACTTGTTCACGCAGCCAGCCGCTGGCTTCGTCTCGATCCGCTTGGGCGCTCCACAGCATGTCCAGGCTGAAGCCAGGCAGGTCCGGTGGCAGTTCGAATACGGAAATCCATGGCTCATTGCCCAGCAGGGTCTGAATGCGCCTTGGCAGAACCAGCATGAAATCTGTGCCCTCAAGCAATTGCAAAGCCGCGCGGTAGCTGTTGGCCCGCGCGACAATGTTGCGCTCCAGACCCTGTCGCTGCAGCCAGCCATCCACCATGTTGGTGTCGGACGTCCACGGCGTCGGGTAGACATGACGATGCTGGACGAAGGTTTGAGTGTCGATCAGGGCGCTGAGCGGCGCGAACCTGGAGTCCATGACGCAAACCAGATCATCCTCCATCAACACCTGCGAAATCAGACTGTCCGGGACTCGGTGAAAGCCAGGCCCGAAGCACAGGACGAGGTCAAAACGACCGTCGTTCAACTGCTCGGCAGGCAACTGCTTCTCAAGTTTTTGCACATTGACCGTCACCGAGAAACCAGCGGCAGCGAAGTCACGCATCAAATGCGGCAATACCAGCAGCTCGAAATACTCCGGCGCACAGACCGTGAAGGTCGTTTGTGTGCGAGTCGGGTCGAACAGATCGAGGCCGTCATGGCACAGATTGACCGAGCGGAGAATCTGCTGCACATGGTCGTGCATGGCCAATGCCTTGCGGGTCGGGCGCATGCCGTTGCGGGTGCAGATGAAAAGGTCGTCCTCGAAGTTCGCACGCAGCTTTTTCAGGCAGTAACTGACCGTCGACTGGCTGACATGCAACGCTTCCGCGACCAGGGTCAGGTTGCGCTGCTCATACACCGAGACAAAGACCATCAGGTCCTGCATGTCCAGCTTTCTCAGGGCATTACTGTTGAGCATTGAGGCATCTCGCTGGCACTGCGACCGGACGATCAGGTCCACGCGGACAAGATAGCATCAAAATGCAATCATGCCGCCCCCTCGCCAATAATGACCGGTTTGACGCCGGCGCTGCGCAGGTGCTCAGCATAGCGTCGGGGGTCGAGTCGCACCACCATCAACAGCATGATCGCGACCAACGCCATCAGTGAACACCATGCACCTGCAAAGCTGCCCGTCAGGTCGCGGATTATTCCGGCAAACAGCGGCGACAGGCTGGCAATCAGATAACCCACGCCCTGCAAGAATGCGGTCAGGCCGCCTGCCTGTCGAGGATCATCGGCATGGTCCATAGACACAATCAGGCTCATCGGAAACAAACCGCCGATCCCCAACCCCAGCAAACAGGTCCACAGCAGGCCCAGCCGCTGCGGCAGCAGAATCAGCCCGGCAAAACCGATCATCATCAACACCAGCAGCACCGCCAGCGCTACGCGTTTATCGCGACTGCGGTTAGCCAGCGCCGGAACCAGCAGACCCGATACGACCTCCATCAGGGTCAGAAAGCCCAGCAACAGGCCGGCATCCTGCTCGCTCCAGCCGTTCTCCAGATAATACGGCGCAAGCCAGGCCAGTACGCAGGTATAGGACGCAGTACCGAGGCCGAAGAAAACTCCCAGCATCCAGGCCCGAGGTATATGGAAAAAAGCCTGCCGGGGCCCGGCAGCGTTTGAAGTGTCGACCTGTAACACGCGCCGCTGGGCGAACCAGACGCACACTGCCAACAGTGCCAGAAGCGACCACACCGCCAGACCAGCGCGCCAACTGCCGCTGCTGCTCATCACCAATGGGCTGAATGATGCGGCAAGGGCCGCGCCGCCCATGATCGCGGTTACGTACAGGCCCATGCACAATGAGACGTTGGCCTTGAAACGCGATTTGATCAATGCGGGCATCAGCGCCTGAATCAAGGCAATGCCAAGACCTGCCAGCACAGCGCTGAAAATCAGTTCGACAGCAGAATCGAGAACCAGACGCGCCAGGGTTGCCAGGCCGATAAGCACCAGTGAAAGCAGGATGCTGCGATGCGTCCCCAGGTAACGCGCGATGCCGATGCCGAAAAACATCGCCAGCCCCATGGCCATGATCGGCAGCATGGTCAGCAATGACGCCATCCCGAAGCCCAGCGGCACCTCCAGACGAATCGCCGCAAGCAACGGACCGACCGCTGCCATCGATGGGCGCAGGTTGAGCGCCACCAGTACGATACTGACCATCAACCCCATATTCCGAACCGCCGAGCTACGCACCTGCATACCGTCACCATTACTTTCGATGATCAGGATTAGGCCGGGCGAGTGCTCATATGACAAATCAAAATCTGGGTGCTGCTATTTAAAAAATCAGTTCAGCAATGGCGCGGGCAGTTTCAGGCATTTTGCCGAGGGCATTTGCAGTTCGTTACTCGGCCGTGCTGCTCGGGCTCGGGCTCGGGCTCGGGCTCGGGCTCGGGTTCAGGCTCGGCAACTTCATCGACGCCGAGCCACCATGTCAAACCGCGACACGGGTATTGCACATAGAACGGCTGGCCCATCATCGGCGTGGTGATCGAGACATTCTGCTCCCAGGCCAGCGCCAGGATGCGATCGAACGGTTCGTGCCAAGCGTGCATCGACAGGTCGAAGGTGCCGTTGTGAATCGGCAGCAACCAGCGACCGCGCAGGTCCAGATGTGCCTGCAGCGTCTGCTCGGGTTGCATGTGCACATGCGGCCATTCGACGTTATAGGCCCCGGTTTCCATCAGCGTCAGGTCAAACGGTCCGTATTGCTCGCCGATGGTCTTGAAGCCATCGAAATAGCCGCTGTCGCCACTGAAAAAGATCCACTGATCGCCGTCGATCATCACCCAGGACGCCCACAGGGTGCGGTTGCTGTCGAGCAGCGTACGCCCGGAAAAATGCTGCGAAGGCGTAGCGACAAATTCGATGCCCGCCACTTCGGTGGACTGCCACCAGTCCAGTTGGCGGACCTTGTGCGCGGGTACGCCCCATTCAATCAGCGTATCGCCTACACCAAGTGGTGCCAGAAAATGCTCGGTCTTGTCGGTCAGCGCCTTGATCGCCATACGATCCAGATGGTCGTAGTGGTTATGCGAAAGAATCACCGCCTTGATTGGCGGCAACTCTTCGAGGCTGATCGGCGGCTGATGAAAGCGCTGCGGCCCCGCCCACTGCACCGGCGACGCGCGCTCGGCAAACACGGGATCAGTCAGCCAGAACTGGTCGCGTAATTTGAGCAGGACCGTCGAATGCCCGAGGCGATACACCGTGTTGTTCGGCGCTGCCAGCAACTGCTGACGCGACAGCGGCTGCACCGGAATTTCGCCTGCGGGGCGCGTGTCCTTGGGCTTATTGAATGCCTGATCCCAAAAAATGCGGAGCGTTCGCAGCAGACTCGCCGGTTTCATCGTCGCGTGATTCCGATATCGCCCCTCATGACGGGACAGGACAGGCAGTGAAGAAGCATCCTTTTTCTGATGTGTCGAGGCCATGGTTTGCTGACTCCTGGGAACAGGTTGAGGCACCAGCCGTGCATACTTTGTACGTGATCCCGTTGCAGGATGCTCGATGAAAGATATGTAACAGTGTTTTACACTACACGGTGTAGTTTTAAGCTTGCATGATCCTTGGCGACAAGTAAACTGCTGAGTGTAACTTTCTCTAAACGTCCGTTTGAAGCGAACCTATGACCGCACCCATGCGCCTCACCGATCAGAAACGCGAATCCATCGTCCAGGCAGCTATTGCCGAATTTGGCGATCGTGGTTTCGAGGTCACCAGCATGGACCGCATCGCTGCTCGGGCCGAGGTGTCCAAACGCACGGTCTACAACCATTTCCCCAGCAAGGAAGAGCTGTTCGCCGAGATGCTGCAGCGTCTGTGGAGCTGTGCCCCGCCGCAATCGGAAGTGATTTATCACCCCAATGTCGGTCTGCGCGAGCAACTTCGAGACCTGCTGTGGGGCAAGATGCGCAACCTGACCAACAGTAATTTTCTCGACCTGGCGCGTGTCGTGGTGGGCGCTACCATTCACTCGCCCGAGCGTGCTCAAGTGTGGATGGCCCGTATCAATGAGCGCGAAGAAACCTTCAGCGCGTGGATCCGGGCGGCTCAGAAAGGCGGTCGCCTGAAGCCTGTCGACCCCGGTTTTGCGGCGACGCAGATGCACGCGTTGCTCAAGTCGTTCGCATTCTGGCCACAGGTAACCTTCAATGCCGCACTGCTCAACCCTCAGGAGCAAAGTGATGTGGTCGAGTCGGCGTTGAACATGTTTCTGGGCTGGTACGAAGTGACTCCCTGAGGCTTCTGATCCGGTTTTTCAGTCGAGTACGATGCCCCGGCACTCGCCAAAGCCAATCGACACCTGCCCTTCCCGATGACAACGGGCACGCAGGATGACCTCGTCGCCAGCTTCCAGGAATATGCGCTTTTCACCGTTGGGCAACGCCACTGACTGCTTGCCGCCTGCGGTCATCTCCAGAAGGCTGCCGTACTGACCTGTATGAGGGCCGGACAGCGTACCCGTGCCAAGCAGGTCGCCCGGTTGCAACCTGCAGCCGTTGACGCTGTGGTGTGCGACCATCTGCGCCACGGTCCAGTACATGTTCAGCGAGTTGCTCAGACCCAACCGGTAAGGCTCCAACCCCTCGGCCTTCATCTGCGCGGTCAGCAGCAGCACTTCCAGCTCGATGTCCAGCGCGCCACCCTGCTGATCATTCTGATCAAGCAGGTACGGCAGCGGCTGAGGATCGCCCTCCGGACGCAGTGGCTGGGGGCTGCGGAAGGGTATCAGCGCTTCGGCGGTTACCACCCAGGGCGAGATCGTCGTGGCAAAGCTCTTGGACAGAAACGGTCCCAGCGGCTGGTACTCCCACGCTTGAATGTCACGCGCCGACCAGTCGTTGAGCAGGCAGAACCCGGCGATGTGCTTCGCGGCGCGGTCAATCGCGATGGCATCGCCCTGCGCATTCCCCGGCCCGATCCACACACCCAGCTCCAGTTCGTAATCCAGGCGTTTGCAGGGACCGAAAACGGGAACGTCCTGACCCGGCGCAAGGGTCTGCCCATTGGGCCGCCGGACCGGCGTACCGGATGTGCAGAGCGTCGATGCCCGGCCGTGGTAGCCAATCGGCACATATTTGTAGTTGGGCAGCAGCGGATTGTCCGGACGGAACAGCTTTCCGACGTTCAGCGCATGGTGAATACCAACGTAGAAGTCAGAATAATCACCTACCCGCGCCGGCATGTGCAGGCTGCACTCGCTCATCGGCAGCAGCAAACCTGCAACGGCCTGCATACTGTCACGTTGCGGGTTGTCCGCATCCAGCAGTTGCAGCAATGCGCTGCGCAATGCCTGACGGGCTGGCGCGCCCAGCGCAAAAAAATCGTTGAGCTGATCGCGGCTGGCCACTTCGGCAGCCTCGGCGGCCTGCCCGTGAAAAAACCCCGCGGCTGTTGCTGCGCGCAGATCGACAATCAGATCGCCAATCGCCACGCCACCACGCGGGCCGGTAGTGCCATGGCTGAACACACCCAGAGGCAGGTTCTGCAACGGAAAATCAGCGTGCTCGTTGGCCGATGCCACCCAGCTACGACGATTGAGAGAGCCAGTCATCGGCGCGGTTCCTTGTTGAATGTCCTGGTCATGTCGTTCCAGCAGGCATCGTAATCGGCTTGCAGTTGCGGGCAGCCGAGCGCGTGGCGGCTGGGACGCAATACCTTGCCGGTCTCGAACATGAAGGCCATGGTGTTTTCGATTTTGTGCGGTTTCAGCTCGGCAGTAATGGCCTTTTCTGCCGTGACATTATCCGGGCCGTGCGCGCTCATGCAGTTGTGCAGCGAGGCGCCCCCGGGCATGAAGCCTTCAGCCTTGGCGTCGTAGGCGCCATCGATCAGGCCCATGAATTCGTTCATCAGGTTGCGGTGGAACCACGGCGGGCGAAAGGTATTTTCCGCCACCATCCAGCGCGGCGGGAATATAACGAAATCGATATTGGCCTGGCCGTGGGCGGCACCTGGTGAAGTCAACACAGTGAAAATCGATGGGTCCGGGTGATCGTAACTGACCGTACCGATGGTGTTGAAACGCCGCAGATCATACTTGTACGCAACGTTGTTACCGTGCCAGCCCACCACATCAAAGGGTGAATGCTCCAGGTGTGTCGACCACAGTTCACCAAGGAACTTCTGCACCAGCTCCACCGGTTGCTGATTGTCTTCAAACCAGGCCACTGGCGTCAGAAAATCACGTGGATTGGCCAGCCCGTTACTGCCGATCGGACCAAGCTCCGGAAGGCGCAAGGCGCAACCGTGGTTCTCGCAGATGTAACCGCGGGCGCTGCTGTCGAGCAGTTGCACGCGAAACTTCATGCCTCGCGGCAAGACGGCGATTTCCAGCGGCTCGATGTCCAGCAGACCCAATTCGGTGATGATTCTGAGTCGCCCCTGTTGCGGCACAATCAACCATTCGCCATCGGCGCTGAAAAACGCACGCTGCATCGAAGTGTTGGCTGCGTATACGTAGACGCTCACACCGTCTGCCTGATCCGCCGCCGAGGTACTCGCCAAAGGGATCAGGCCATCAATGAAATCGACAGGCTCGGCGGGGATATCGAAGGCATTCCAGCGCAACCGGTTGGGGTTGATCGGCCCCTGCTCCCGACCGGCGATCTGCAGATCCATGCGCTGGTAACGCGGATGGGCTGCCGATGGGCTGATCCGATACAGCCAGGTACGTCGGGCTTCGCTGCGCGCAACCGTGAATGCGGTGCCCGAGAACTGCTCGGCATACAGGCCCAGCGGATGCTTCTGCGGCGAGTTCTGACCAATCGGCAAGGCACCAGGCAGCGCCTCGCTGCTGAACTGGTTGCCAAAGCCCGACTGATAAGCCATTACGTCGGAACGGGAGTGGATAGCCATCTGGACCTCTTGTTGTTATGGGGTCGGGCAGAGACGGATAAAACATCATTTAACGTAAAACGATTACGCATAACGTAATTTGAGTTTGCCAGCCGGTCAAGCTATAAAGCTGCCTTTCCCGATCGGCGCACAGCACCCATGACCCAGGACATCGAAAGCTCGACAGGCGGACGTCAGCAAAAGGTTCAGGCCGCCGAAGTTGGGCTGGGCGTGCTCAAGGCGCTGGCCGATCTGTCGCCCTCCACTTCCCTGTCGAAACTGGCCGAGCATCTGGGCATGCCTGCCAGCAAGGTTCATCGTTATCTACAGGCGCTGATTGCCAGTGGCTTTGCCGAGCAGGATGCTGTCAACAATCACTACGGGCTGGGGCGCGAAGCGTTGCTGGTCGGGCTGGCCTCACTCGGCAAACTGGACGTGCTGAAAGTATCGGCGCCGTGGCTGGCCAGCCTGCGTGATGAACTGAACCAGACCTGCTTCCTGGCGGTATGGGGCAACAAAGGGCCGACTGTGGTGTATGTCGAAGCGTCGATGGGCGCAGTGACGCTGGTGACGCAAATCGGCTCGGTGCTGCCGTTGCTCGGCTCGTCTACCGGCCTGGTATTCGACAGCTTTCTGAACGAGCGCGAAACCGCTGCGCTTCGCGAGCAGGAAATGCCTTTGCTGAGTGCCGACCAGTTGCGCGACGTCAAGCTGCATATCGAGCAGATCCGTACGACGGGCGTCCACCAGATTCAGGGCTTGCTGATGCCGGGCATAAACGCAGCCTCTTCGCCGCTGTTCGCCATGGGCAACAAGCTGGTAGGCGTGATCACCGTGGTTGGGCCGGGATCGGTGTTGAACGACGAGACGCAGAATCTGGCGGCCAGGCGGCTTTTGCAAACGGCGCAGGCCATCAGCGAGCGTATGGGCGGTAGCCGTCCGTCAGACTGACTCAGGAAGAGGCGGTTGATACCCTGGCGAAATGGCTCGCTCCATGCCAGCCGTGAATCAGCCGACCCTCGACGCGGTTACGCCCTTTGGTTTTGGCCAGGTAAAGCAGCCGATCCGCTTCCGCCAACGCGGCGGTATGTCCATCCTTCTCTGCTGCGTTGATCGACACCACGCCCGAGCTGATGGTCAGTTTGCCCAGCGGGCTGGCCGAGTGCTCTATACGATTGGTTTCAACGGATGATCTGATTTTTTCCGCGATCTTCAGCGCCCCTGCCAGGTCGGTTTCAGGCAGCAGAATGACAAACTCTTCGCCGCCGTAACGTGCCGCGATATCCCCAGCCCGGTCAAGACTGTTGCCTATGAGCTCAGCCACTTGCTTCAGGCAGTCGTCTCCCTGCAGATGACCGTAGGTGTCGTTGTATTGTTTGAACCAGTCAATATCCAGCAGAATGATCGCGATAGTTGCAGTATTCCGGCTCGCCCGCGCCCACTCCTGCTGCAAGGCCGCATCGAAGCAGCGTCGATTGGCCATGTGCGTGAGGCTGTCCGTGTGAGCGATGATCTCCAGCTCGTTCCTGGCGATGTTCAGTTCACCTTCCGCATTGATCAACTGCTGGATTTGCCGGTACAGCAGGACGCCAAGCAAAACCAGCGCAAGGATAATAATGCCGGTGATGGTCATGGACCGGTGTGCATAGGCCCACCAGGGCGCGAACACATGCTGACAGGAGACGCCTGCAGCGGCGACGATCGGCAACCCGGACACCCGCCGATAGGCGTAGATCCTTTCCACCCCGTCCACCACGGAGTTGATCACCGCGGTGCCGCTGTCGCTGTCGCTGTCGCTGTAGGGCAGATAACGAGTGAAGATATCGCCCTTGGCGACATTGGTGGTCATCAGTGCGGTTAATGTGGGGCGCCGCGCCAGCAGGTCGCCATTGTTCAGAGCGAGAAAGATCACCCCCTTGTCGTCTACATCCATGCGCTGGAAAAACGCCTGAAAATAAGCCACCGGTACGGTGGCCAGTGCAACGCCAGCAAAACTGCCATCCGCAGCATTGATACGCCGACTGACCGGGATGGCCATATCCCCGGTATTACGGCTTTCTACGATAGACCCCACATGAATGGACGGGTCAGGGTTATCGCGATGGTAAATGAAGTAATCGCGGTCTTCGTTGTTTCTGGTGTGCACGCCGTTGGCAAAGGAATTGGCGACCCAGTTGCCCTGAGCATCGTAGATGAACAGCCCCTGAAGCCCTTTGACGTTTATCAGGTCTTGAGCCATCAGCCTGGTCAAGCGGCTTTGCTGCTGGCCTGCGACCCCGTCCTGTTCCACACGCTCGACAAGGTCACGCAGCGTATTGTCAGCCTGTTGCAGGGTGTCCTGAGCCTGCTGCTCAGCGGCAAGCACGATATTGGACACCGCAATCCTGGCGGTGGCCGCGCGCTCGAGCTTCGACTGGTTCATCTGCCAGACGGTAGCCAGGGTCAGCGATAGACAGACCAGGGCAATGAAGCCGATCAACGCTTTGCTGAGCGCCGAAGGTGTAAGCCTCGTCGAAATAAAGGAAAGCCGTTTCATAGGGTTGTCATCAAATTGGCAGTGAACCCCGCCATGCAGTTTCCATACCTTAGCGCCACTAACCCGAACACGTTGTTACACCGAGGTCACGCGGGGCTTAGTTGAATGAATGCCCCGCAGGCTAGTTGCTCAAGAAGTCATTACAGGTATTCGGTTTTTTGACGATACAGCTTCTAAGCTGCTAGAGGCAGCTACCGATACACTACTGTGAGAGGTGCTGCAATGTATCGAACTTTGCTTTTCCGGCATGGCGCAAACGCGTGTTGGCAGGGTGTTTTCACCGATGCCGGCACAGCGGCATTGTACATCGATCGCTTCGAGTTTCAGGCGCGATCAGCTTATAGCGATGACCTCAAATGAGTACTTACCCAGTCGGCGATGACGACGAAGAGCGTATTCGGATTTTGAATGCTTTTTCGTTGATGGATACCCCACCTGAGCACGAATACGATCAGATCGTGCAAATGGCATCGCGGATTTTCGATGTGCCCATTGTGCTGATTTCGCTGGTTCATCGCGATCGGCAATTCTTCAAGGCGCGTATCGGCCTCGATGTCTGCGAAACGGGCCGTGACGTCTCATTCTGTAATTTTGCGCTCATGGGCCGTAACGTTTTTCTGGTGCCTGATGCATTGCAGGATGAGAGATTCAGCTCAAACGCCTTGGTAGTAGGCGCTCCCTATATTCGCTTTTATGCCGGGGCGCCGCTGATAACCGCCAGCGGTCATGTGCTGGGCAGCCTGTGCCTGATCGACAATAAACCTCGGGAGACTTTCTCGCAGCGAGATCAATTGGTTCTTCAGGATCTGGCGGTCATAGTCATCGAAAGAATGGAGTTGCGTCGGCTTGCGCTTGAGAATGAAGACAGCCACGCCCGCTTCATGAATATCACCTCGACTTCACCCGACGCGATTATCTGCTCGGACAGCAAAAACCGGATCATCTCATGGAACAACTCGGCCGAGCTCATTTTCGGACATCGATCCGAGGACGCCCTGGGAAAGCCTCTCGACATTATTATTCCGCCAGAAATGCGCTCCAGGCATCATGCAGGTTTGTCGAGGGTGGCGTCAGGCGGCCCGACATTCATTATCGGAAAATCCATTAACCTGACGGCCATACATCGCGACGGTCATACAATCCCGATCGAGCTTTCGCTCTCACAATGGACGTATGCCGGCGAGCCACAATTCGGGGCGATCATTCGTGACGTCACCCAGCGTGTCGAGGCGGACAAATTACTCAAGCATGCGGCTGAATACGATCATCTGACCGGGCTTGCCAATCGATCGACACTCAAAAGGCGGATCAAGGAGGCGTGCGATGCGCAGCTGCCAGCAGCTATCCTGCTGATCGATCTGGACGGTTTCAAGGACGTCAACGACACGCTGGGCCACGCTGCGGGCGATTTTGTGCTCAAGGTGACCTCTCAGCGTCTTCGCGAACACGTACCGGCCTGCCATATGGTCGCCCGTCTGGGCGGCGATGAGTTTTTCGTTTTCCTGTCAGACACGGCAGACCCTGACAACGCAACCAGGCTGGGCCTGGCGCTCATAGCGGTCATCGAGGAGCCGATTGAGTTTGAAGACAATTCAATCTATATCGGTGCCAGCATCGGCGTCTCCGTAAGGTCCGGCTCCGACTACGACGAGGAGCAAATGCTCGGCAATGCGGATCTGGCGCTCTACCAGGCCAAGTCTGACGGACGCTCCCTTGTTCGCACCTTCACCTCCGAGCATCGACAGACCGCGTCAAGAAGAGGCGCGCTCAGCTCATCGATGCGTCAGGCGTGGGCCAACAAAGAGTTCGAGCTGTACTACCAGCCTCAGGTACGACTTGCGGACGGTCGTATTACCGGAGCCGAAGCCCTTATACGCTGGAACCATCCGACACTGGGTGTGGTGTCTCCGGCGGTTTTTCTACCTGCACTGGAAGCGGGTCTTCTCGCGGTACCGGTGGGCGAATGGATCCTGCGCTCAGCCTGTGAGCAGGCAGCGCAATGGCGAAACACCGGCTGTGACGAATTTCGCATCGGCGTCAATCTGTTCGCCGCTCAGTTTCGCATGCGTGACTTTGCCGAAATGGTTGAAAGTGCGCTTGAAGACTTTTCCTTGCCGGCACACTCACTCGAGCTGGAGATCACGGAAAACATCATCCTGCGAAACGAACAACGCATTATGGAACCGTTGCGCCACCTTCGCTCATTGGGTGTGGGCATTGCATTCGACGATTTCGGTACCGGCTATGCGTCCCTGAGCCTGCTGAAAGACTATCCGGTGACACGGCTGAAAATTGACCGCTCATTCGTAAGTGGCGTGGAGCGCAGCAAGAAAGACGAAGTCATCATTGAGGCCGTTATCAGGCTGGCGAACGGCTTCAATCTCCAGGTCACGGCAGAAGGCATAGAAACCCGCGAGCAGGAAAGTCTGATGCGCCATTATGTGTGCGACGAGGGTCAGGGCTATTTGTATGGTCGTCCCATGCCAGCGCATGAATTTACCGAGCGTTATATCTCGTCTCTCAATCGACAGGCTGACGTGCTCAAGCACAAATGACTCAGAACGAGCCTGAGCAGGCTCGTCTGATCGCAAGGCGGACACTTCCGGTTATCGCTCAATCCGGCGTCAGTACGCCACGCTGTATCTGGTCACGCTCGATGGATTCGAACAGCGCCTTGAAGTTGCCTTCGCCAAACCCGTCGTCGCCCTTGCGCTGAATGAATTCGAAAAACACCGGGCCCATCAGCGTTGCGGAGAATATCTGTAACAGCAAGCGACGCTCGCCTCCTTCGGAAGAGCCATCGAGCAGAATACCGCGTGACTTGAGCTCGGCCTCCGGCTCACCGTGATCGGGCAGTCTTCCCTGAAGCATTTCGTAGTAAGTATCCGGCGGCGCCGTCATGAAACGCATGCCGGTTTCCTTCAGCGCGTCCCAGGTCTTGATCAGGTCATCGGTAAAGAACGCCACATGCTGAATGCCTTCGCCGTTGAACTGCATCAGAAACTCTTCGATCTGCCCGGCGCCCTTGGACGACTCTTCGTTCAGGGGAATCCGGATCATGCCATCCGGGGCGGTCATGGCCTTTGAGGTCAGACCGGTGTATTCGCCCTTGATGTCGAAATAGCGCAGCTCGCGGAAGTTGAACAGCTTTTCATAGAACCCTGCCCAGTACGCCATGCGCCCGCGATACACGTTGTGGGTCAGGTGATCGATGAATTTAAGGCCGGCACCGACCGGGTGGCGATCAACGCCTTCGATGAAGTTGAAGTCGATGTCGTAAATCGAGGTGCCTTCACCGAAACGGTCGATCAGGTACAGCGGCGCGCCACCGATGCCCTTGATGGCGGGCAAGCGCAATTCCATGGGGCCGGTGGCGATTTCCAGCGGTTGTGCGCCCAGTTCAAGTGCCCGGTTGTAGGCCTTTTGCGCGGAACGCCATGCCGCATACAGAAGGGCCATGTTCGGCGGCAAAGTATGAGGCCAGACTGTGCGGCTCGTTGTTGAGGATCAGGTTGATCGCGCCCTGACGATACAGTGTCACGTCCTTGGAGCGATAGGTTGCGACTTTGGTGAAACCCATCATCTGAAACACAGGCTCCAGGCTGTTGGGGGTCGGTGACGCGAATTCGATGAATTCAAAGCCCATCAGGCCCATGGGGTTTTCGTAGAGATCAGCCATGACTGGCTCCTTGCAGGAAAAGTGAGAGTGGTTAAACCAGCGCAATCACTGTCCTGCGGGCGGCGCACACGGGATCCCTCGCACGCTGCGCGCGAGAAAATCACCGAATATCAGTTGCAGACCAAGAATCTTCATGAGGGCAGCCTACTCCGGCTTATCCGATTGTGCATCAGGGTGTGCCTGTTGAAAGGCCGGATGTTGCATGGCCAGACGCTCGACCCGCAGGATACGCGGGTATGCACTTAGTTGGACGTTGTAGCGATGGGCTGCATACAGCTGTGGTAACAGGTAAATGTCCGCAAGGCCGGGGCTCGTACCAAAACAGAAACCATCCTTTTCGATCAACTGCTCGACGGCCTGCAAACCTTCGCCGATCCAGTGCTCGATCCAGCTCAGAATAGCGGGTTCGTCGTGACCCAGACCGCGTAACCGGTTGAGCACCGAAACGTTGTGCAAGGGGTGAATGTCACAGCCGACCAGCGCCGCAACGGCCCGCTGGCGCGCACGCAGAACAGCATCCTGCGCCAGTAACGCAGGCTGCGGGTAGCACTCTTCCAGGTATTCAATGATCGCCAGTGACTGGGTGATGACCACGCCATCGTCCAGCCTCAATGCAGGCACCCTGCCCTGCGGGTTGACCGCCTTGTAGCCGGGTGTGCGCTGCTCGCCGCCATCAAGCAGCAGGTTGACCGGGATCGCAGCGTAATCCAGCCCTTTTAGGGCCAACGCAATACGCACACGGTAACTTGAGGTCGAGCGGTAGTAAGTGAATAGGTCCACGGAAGTCGCCTGCCTGACGCACGGGTGCTGTGTTTATTATTTTCGTAACCACATTACGTAATGCGTAAATTGCGCGATCCGCCTGACGCTGTCAACTCAAGCCTTGTGCTGAATGAGCTAGGATGCATTAACCCGATAAAAACAACGCTGGGTGCCTGCATGAATATTCTTTATGACGAACGCATCGACGGCGCGCTGCCCGCAGTCGACAAGCAGCAATTGCTGCACGAGCTACGACGCCAACTGCCCGACCTGGACATTCTGCACCGCGCCGAAGAGCTTCGGCCCTAAGAGTGCGACGGGTTATCGGCCTATCGCACCACGCCGATGCTGGTGGTGCTGCCACGCCATGTCGAAGAAGTGCAGACGCTGCTCAAACTGTGCCATGCGCATCGCGTGCCGGTGGTCGCTCGCGGCGCGGGCACCGGGTTGTCGGGTGGCGCACTGCCACTGGAGAAAGGCGTGCTGCTGGTGATGGCGCGCTTCAATCAGATCCTCGCTATTGATCCGGCTGCTCGTCTGGCGCGGGTCCAGCCCGGCGTACGCAACCTGGCCATTTCCCAGGCAGCAGCACCCCACGGTCTGTATTACGCACCCGACCCTTCCTCGCAAATCGCCTGTTCCATCGGCGGCAACGTGGCAGAAAATGCAGGCGGCGTGCATTGCCTCAAATACGGACTGACCGTACACAACCTGCTCAAGGTCGAGATACTGACCGTCGAAGGCGAGCCAATGACCCTGGGCAGCGACACGCTGGACTCACCGGGCTTCGACTTGCTGGCACTGTTTACCGGCTCCGAAGGCATGCTCGGTGTCATTACCGAAGTCACGGTCAAGCTGTTGCCCATGCCGCAGGTGGCCAAAGTGCTGCTGGCGGCGTTCGATTCCGTGGAAAAAGCCGGCGGTGCGGTGGCCGATATCATTGCCGCAGGCATCATCCCCGGCGGGCTGGAGATGATGGACAATCTGGCGATTCGTGCCGCCGAGGATTTCATTCACGCAGGCTATCCGGTTGATGCAGAAGCCATCCTGCTTTGCGAGCTGGACGGGGTTGAAGCCGATGTACATGCCGATTGCGAACGGGTTCGCGAGGTATTGACACTGGCTGGCGCGACCGAAGTGCGTCAGGCGAAAGACGAGGGCGAACGGGTGCGCTTCTGGGCTGGGCGCAAGAACGCCTTCCCCGCCGTAGGCCGTCTGTCACCGGATTACTACTGCATGGACGGCACTATCCCGCGACGCGAGTTGCCAGGGGTATTGCGCAGCATCAAGGAGTTGTCAGCTCAGTACGGCCTGCGCGTGGCAAATGTGTTCCATGCTGGCGATGGCAACATGCACCCGCTGATCCTGTTCGATGCCAATCAACCGGGTGAGCTGGAGCGCGCCGAGGCGCTGGGCGGCAAGATCCTTGAGCTGTGCGTCGAGGTCGGCGGCAGCATCACCGGCGAGCACGGTGTCGGTCGCGAGAAGATCAACCAGATGTGCGCGCAGTTCAACAGTGACGAACTGACTTTTTTCCATGCCATCAAGGCCGCATTCGACGCCAGCGGCCTGCTCAATCCCGGCAAGAACATCCCGACCCTGCATCGCTGCGCGGAATTCGGTGCCATGCATATTCATGCCGGGCAATTGCCGTTTCCCGAACTGGAGCGCTTCTGATGAGCGAGATGGACAAAGACGTCAGCCAGGCTCTGCTCGAACGGGTCGATCAAGCGCTACGGGAGAGCACGCCGTTACGTATTCAGGGTGGCAACAGCAAGGCCTTGCTTGGCCGTGAGACAGCAGGCGAGGTGCTCGATACCCGCGAACACCGTGGCATCGTCAGTTACGACCCGACAGAACTGGTGATCACCGTCCGCGCCGGTACGCCGCTGAGCGAGCTGATGCAGGTGCTGGACGCCGCAGGCCAGATGCTGCCCTGTGAACCGCCCGATTTTGGCTGCGCAACGATCGGCGGCATGGTCGCCGCAGGACTGTCGGGCCCGCGCCGCCCCTGGAGCGGGTCGGTGCGTGATTTCGTGCTGGGCACCCGGGTTATCACCGGCCTCGGCAAGCACCTGCGCTTTGGTGGCGAAGTCATGAAAAACGTTGCAGGCTATGACGTTTCACGCCTGATGGCAGGCAGTTTCGGCTGCCTTGGGGTGCTGACCGAGGTGTCGCTCAAGGTGCTGCCCAAACCGCGTCTATGCAACAGCATCGCGTTGCAGATGGACAGCTCGCAAGCCTTGGCCCGCCTCGCTGAATGGGGTCAGCAACCTATGCCCATCAGCGCAGCCAGCCACGACGGTCAAGTGCTGCGCCTGCGTCTTGAGGGCGGCGAAGGCTCGGTGGCAGCAGCCCATGAGAGGCTCGGTGGCGAAGTGTTCGATGGCGCTTACTGGCAGCAGTTGAATGAGCAGCGTCTGCCCTTTTTTCTGGACCCGCGACCTTTATGGCGGCTCTGCGTACCTGCCCAAAGCGCCGTACTGGAACTGCCAGGCGAGCAACTGCTCGACTGGGGCGGCGCACAACGCTGGCTGAAATCCGACGCAGACGGCGAAACCATTCGAGCGATCACCACGGCGGCTGGCGGGCATGCAACCTGCTACGGCCAGGGCGTTGTCGACAACCCGTTCCAGCCGCTGGCCGCACCTGTACTGCGTTACCACCAGGCCCTCAAGGCCCGGCTCGACCCGCAGGGCATTTTCAACCCCGGCCGACTGTACGCGGAGTTTTAAGCATGCAGACCACATTTAGTGAACACGCCAGAACCCTGCCCCGCGCCGAAGAGGCCGAACACATCCTGCGCAGTTGCGTGCATTGCGGTTTCTGCAACGCCACCTGCCCGACCTATCAACTGTTGGGTGATGAGCTGGACGGCCCGCGCGGCAGGATATACCTGATCAAACAGGTGCTCGAAGGCCAGCAAGTCACCGAAAAAACCCGCTTGCACCTGGACCGCTGCCTGAACTGCCGCAACTGCGAAACCACCTGCCCGTCCGGCGTGGATTATCACAACCTGCTGGACATCGGCCGTGCAGCGGTTGAGGCCCTGTTGCCCCGCCCGCTTGGCCAGCGGTTGCTGCGTGAAGGCCTGCGCCAGGTAATTCCCAATGCCGGACTGTTCCGTTTGCTGACCGGAATGGGCATGAAGTTCAGGCCCTTGTTGCCGCAGACACTGGCAACCAAACTGCCTGCAACAGTCCATGCTGCCGGGCTGCGGCCGACCACTCGTCATGCGCGTCAGGCGCTGCTGCTTGATGGTTGCGTGCAGCCAGGTCTGTCACCTAATACCAACGCTGCCACGGCACGCGTGCTTGATCGTCTGGGCATCGGTATTACTGCGGTCAGCAAGGCCGGATGCTGCGGCGCCGTGGATTACCATCTGAATGCACATGAGGCAGGTCTGAACCGGGCGCGGCGCAACATCGACGTCTGGTGGCCCGCGCTCGAAGGCGGTGCCGAAACCCTCATCCAGACGGCCAGCGGTTGCGGTGCATTCGTCAAGGACTACGGCCATTTGCTGCGCCACGACCCAGCCTATGCCGACAAGGCCGAGCGCATCAGTGCGTGCACAAAGGATCTGGTCGAGGTACTGCGTGACGAGCCGCTGGAAACCCTGGGCATCAAGGTCGACACGCGACTGGCGTTCCACTGCCCATGCACCTTGCAGCACGCACAGAGACTCGGTGGTGAAGTGGAACGCGTACTGACTCGTCTGGGCTTCAACCTGACCCAGGTGCCGGACGGCCATTTATGCTGCGGCTCCGCCGGCACCTATTCAATCACTCAGCCGGCCTTGGCCCGTCAATTGCGCGACAACCGCATGAACGCGCTGGAAAGCGGCAAACCTCAGGTCATCGCCACCGCCAATATCGGTTGTCAGACTCACCTGGCCAGCGCCAACCGAACTTCGGTACGGCACTGGATCGAGCTGATTGATGAAGCGCTGGCACTCCAGAATCTCGCTGAACTCCTATCCAATAACCACTGCTCCGGAGCAACCCATGAAAATCAAAGCCGTCCTTACCCAAACCGAAGTGAGCCTGATGCTCGGTGCCGCACGCGACGAGGCCCAGGCCAATGGCTGGGCTGTGGCCATCGCGGTCGTTGATGACGGCGGCCATCTGCTCGCATTCGAACGACTGGACAACGCGTCGCCGATCAGCAGCTATATCTCGATCGAAAAAGCCCGTACCTCGGCACTCGGCAAACGTTACGAAGAAATGGTCAACGGCGGGCGTACGGCATTTCTCAGCGCCCCGCTGCTGACCTCGCTGGAAGGCGGCGTTCCGGTCATCGTCGACGGTCAGGTGATTGGCGCGGTGGGTGTTTCCGGCGTTAAGGCCGAGCAGGATGCACAAGTGGCCAAGGCCGGCATCGCGGCGCTGAATGCCGACTGACAGCGCAAGCCGCCGATGACTATATACAACCGGCCACTGCGCCTGCGTCATCCGCCGTGGCAGGTTTGGCAGGCGCACCTACAGCCTGTAGATCGAAATCCAGCTCATGTCCGGGTGGGAGGAGTAGATATACGTACCGGTCCTGTTGAGTACCGCGCCGCCCACCGAAGGAAAATAGGCGATACAGGTGGCGATTCCCTTCACAGTGTCGATCCGGTAGACGTCGTAATTGCAGGTGTAGATCGCATACACATAGCGCTCATCCGGCGTGACGCCTATGACTTTTACCGGATAGCCCTGGGTACCTATCTTCTCCCGATAAAACATTTTGTTGGTGGCGGCATCGATAATGTACACCTCGTCGATTCCGCCCACGTACAGCCAGGCGCCATCGGAACTGAAGGCCATCGACCGCGGATCTGAAAATCCGGGAATATCATGCTGCAGGTAATCCACCCTGCTGATTGCAAGAACATCGGTGGGTGCCGTCCGGTCGACCAGCATCGTTGCGTAAAACCGGTCATTCAGGGGGCTGATCCCGAGGGCCAGCGACGCATTGGTCAGGGCACCCAGATCAAACTCGTTTTCGACCGTGTAGTTCTCGGTCTCGATCAGGCGGATAAGCCCGCCAAGCGCATTCTGAAAGGACAGGCAGATAAAACGGCCATCCGGGCTGCACAGGATACGGTTGACGTTGGCAGCCGGAAGTATCCTGATGACCTCCCGCAAGCGCGTGTCCACCACGTAGCACCTCTTCTGGCCAATGGTATAAAGCCGTTTCCCATCGGGGCTCAGGGTAATCGCACCCGCGCCTGCCCGCTTGATACTGCCGACCACGCTTGCACTGGCGATGTCGACCACGCTGACTTCGCGGCCACTCTCATGAGCGACATACAGCGTAGTTTCATCGGGACTGATAACGATCTCAGCGGGTACAAAGCCCAGCGGGATAATGCCGGTCAACCATGCGATGTCCAGAGGGACTCCTGAACCGACCGGGTCTGCGATGTGAGTCAGAGCTCTAACGTTTTGAGATGCTTTTTTTTGCATTTCTCTCACCCTTCAATAGGTCTTGTAAGACCGCCAGGACGGGGAATAGATAAGAAGATATATCCCCGTCATCCAACGATGCGGCCAAGACACTTATGCCGCTCCGATCCAAAAACGTAGGGGCATTGAATACTCAACACGAGGGGATGGGTACTGTCAGAAATAACAGTCCAGACGCACCGAAACCGTCCGAATGAGGGTATCAGCAGCGTTGCAGGACAGGGCCGTCGGGCACTCCAGCCCAGCGTCGGGAAAGCCCGGAGCGCAACGACCACTGGTCAGCGTGATGGCCAGGGGGGAAGCATGCAGGGATGGCCTTAATAAATACTCAGGAGCTTTCCCGTACCACCAGCTCAAACCCCAGATCCACCTGCGAATGCTGCGTGACCCCGTCGAGCAGGCCCAGCAGCAGCTGTGCCGCGCGCTGCCCGACTTCCTCCCTGGGCGTGCGTATCGAGGTCAGGCGCGGCACCATGTGGGCAGAACCGGGCAGGTCATTGAAGCCCACCAGCGATACGCGTTCGGGAATGGCGACGCCCAGACGCAAAGCCTCAAGGGCAGCGCCCTGCGCGAGGTCGTCATTGCAGAAGAAAACTCCGTCGACATCCGGATGTTGCTCCAGCAGGCGGGCAAACAACTCACCACCCAGGCCAATCGAGGACGACTGAGGCGTCGAGACCTGCAGCTCGGGGTCGAACAGCCCGGCGTTCTCCAGCACTTGGCGAAACCCGGCCCCGCGCTGCAATACGCGAGGGTCGAGCTGAGCGGCCATGTAAGCCAGTCGGCGACGACCACGCCCCAGCAGATGGCGTGCGGCTTCTGCTCCGGCCTGCTGTTGCGAGAAGCCGACGCAATAGGTACCCATTCGCGTATCGAGCTCCATCATGTGCACGCAAGGCACGCCGCTGGTTTCAAGCATCTGGCGCGACGCTGCGGTGTGATCGAAACCGGTCAGCAGAATACCGCGCGGACGATTGACCAGATGGTTGCGCAGCAGTTTCTCTTCCTCATCGGGCGAGTAGTGATAGTTGCCGATCACCACGTCCAGACCGCGGATGCGCAACACGTCCTGAATGGCCTCCAGCGTCTCGATAAACAACTGGTTGGAAAGTGAAGGCACCAGCACAACGACGGTCTGGCTGCAGGAAGAGGCCAGCGCCCTGGCTGCAGAATTTGCGACATAGCCCAGGGTCTGTGCCGCAGCGCGGACCTTTTCCGCCAGCTCCGGCGCAACAGTGGTAACGCCGCGCAGCGCCCGGGAGGCCGTGATCGGCGACACGGCGGCAAGCCTCGCCACCTCATTGAGCGTAGGGCGACCAGTAGAGCGGGAACCAATGCGGATCATGCGTTGCCAACTAACATAGGGGTTGCCAAATATGTCAAATGCCCCATAAGGTAGCGCTGTCTCATGGAAGGTGACAATGCTTTATCGCTGGTTTCACATGGGCCACCCGGTCAGGGTCGCCGCGGAGAACAGCCTCCAATGCTTATTGATGAGCCCAAAACAACGACAAAAACTGGAACAGCCCGGGCTGAGCCTGATGTCCACCGGACAAAGACAGCGCTGTCTCCAGATGAGGTGCCTACCGTGACAACTGCGAATACTGCTATTTCCGCCCTTGTGGTAATGGGTGTCTCTGGCTGCGGCAAAAGCGCCGTCGGTGCCGAGATCGCCCGCAACAGCGGCGGTTNNTGGTCGCCTGATCGAAGGCGATGCGTTCCACCCTCCCGCCAATATCGAAAAAATGAGCGCCGGAACCCCTCTCAATGATGACGACCGGGCCGGCTGGCTGACCCGCCTGGGCGAAGAGATGGCTGCTGCCCTGGCAAACGGTGAGCACCCTGTGCTGACCTGCTCCTCACTCAAGCTTATCTATCGCCAGCGTCTGCGCGATGCCGTACCCGGCCTGGGTTTTGTTTTCCTGGAACTTACCAAGGAACTTGCCGCCGAACGTTGCTCGCACCGGCCGGGGCATTTCATGCCCGCCAGTCTGGTGGACAGCCAGTTCGCAACCCTCGAGCCGCCTTACGGCGAGCCGCTGACGTTGATCGTCGACGCATCGCAGCCTATTGATGTCATCGGTGAACAAGCCGCAGCATGGTGGAAAGACTCCCACGCCTGATAAAGGCGTGAGCGCAGAAGACAGCGCTGTCTTGCGTGCACACGATATTAACGTCGGCGCTGTTAACAGCTCCTTAAAACAATAAACCGGAGAAACACCCATGTTCGGTATGACCCATGAGACGTTCCTGCTCGTCGATGCGCTGGTGATCATCGTCGGCCTTGTACTGTTGATCACCACCTTCAAGGTACACCCTTTCGTCGCGCTGACCCTGGCGGCAGGCTTTCTTGGCCTGACCTCGGGAATGCCGGTTGAAAAAGTCATGAAATCGTTTCAGGACGGCTTCGGCGGCGTACTGGGGTTCGTCGGTATCATCCTCGGCCTGGGCACCATGCTCGGCAAGCTGATGGCGGACTCGGGCGGCGCGGACCAGATTGCGCAAACGTTGATACGCACCTTCGGCAAGCAGAAAGTGCACTGGGCCATGATGTTCTCGGCCTTTCTGGTGGGCATCCCGCTGTTCTTCGAGATCGGCTTTGTGTTGCTGATCCCGTTGGTGTTCATTGTTGCCCGTCGCACCGGCGTATCCATCGTCAAGATCGGCATTCCATTGCTGGCAGGCCTGTCAGCCGTGCACGGCCTGGTTCCGCCACATCCGGGTCCGTTGCTGGCCATCGGCATTTTCGGTGCCGACATTGGCAAGACCATTTTCTACGGACTGATCGTTGCACTGCCGACGGCCATCATCGCTGGCCCGATCTTCGGTAGCTGGATTTCAAAAAGCATCCCTGGCACGCCTTCAAAGGAACTGATGGATCAGATTGCCAAAGAGTCGAGCACTGAGAACCTGCCAGGCTTCGGTATCACGCTGGTGACCATCCTGCTGCCGGTCTTCCTGATGCTGCTCAAGACCTTTGCCGACGTGGTGTTGCCGGAAAACAACATGTTCCGCATCTGGATGGACCTGATCGGTCACCCGATCAGCGCCCTCCTCGCAGCGCTTTTGCTGGCGTTCTACACCTTTGGTGCGGCGCGTGGCTTTGACCGTACAAAAATCATGAAACTACTGGACCAGAGCCTGGCACCGGTTGCCGCAATCGTTCTGATCGTGGGTGCAGGCGGTGGCTTCAAGCAAATGCTGGTCGCCAGCGGCGTGGGCGACGTGATCGGACACATGGCTGTGCAGGCTCAGATCAACCCGATCATGCTGGCCTGGCTGGTGGCTGCCGTCATCCGTATTGCAACCGGTTCGGCTACCGTGGCAACCATCACCGGCGCAGGGATCGTGGCACCCGTGGTCGGCCTGATTCCTGGCGTCAACCGCGAGCTGCTGGTGCTGGCAACCGGTGCCGGCTCGTTGATCCTCTCGCACGTCAACGATGCCGGTTTCTGGCTGGTGAAGCAGTACTTCAACATGACGGTTGCCGAAACCTTCAAGACCTGGACGGTGATGGAAACCATCCTGTCGGTGGTCGGCCTGATCTTCATCATGTTGCTGTCGATGGCGCTTTAAGCCCAACTCCGGCAGGGCCTTTGCGGGCAATGAAACCCGCGAAGGCCAACGCCTTGCTGTACATCGCATCTCTGCGCCACAGCGCGCACTCCGGACCGGCCACCCAGTGTCCCTGATAGCGTCAACAAGCCTGAGCGTAGTAGCGATGGCGACCCGGCAGCCCTTTCCTACATCCTCGTTCGACACTTTCAACTGAATTTTCAGAAAGTCCGAGCAATCTCGCAAAGTCATGCCTACGCTTACACTCATGCCGAGATGGGCTTATCCCGCCTCGTCGAGTGAGACGATGACGACCTCACAGCGTGCAGCGGTTCACGATACTTTTTACATGACGCCAGTAAATACGGGCATTTTCACGTCGAAACGGGCAGAATTGGCGCGCTCGTCGTATCGCAGATGCAAATCTCGATGACAAGAAAATGAACCGAGGGAATTTAATTCACCCATGTGACGTCATAAGTCGGATGCATTTGGATGCACTCGGCAACAATCACCACGCAAAGGCAAACGCCAGCCTCTTGAGAGAGGCGTTTTCAAGAGGCCATCAAGGAAAAGATTATGTTGATACTCACTCGCAAAGTAGGCGAAAGCATAAACATCGGTGACGAGATCACTGTCACGATTCTTGGCGTTCAAGGGCTTCAGGTCCGCCTGGGCATCAATGCACCAAAAAATGTTTCAGTGCATCGTGAAGAAATCTACAAACGTATCCAGGCAGAACTGGCTCCGAACCAGGACCCACAATAATTCCTGCAGTACCCCTTATTCAATGTTGATTTGCCATTTACTGGCAGACAGCCGTACGGCGTCCCTAGGGCGCCGTTTTTTATGGTGCTGTTTACCTGTAATTGCTGCCTAACCCGCCTGAATGTGAAGCGCTGCCTGCATGAATAAGTCCATACCGATCATCTCGGGAACAGCAGCTGGACAGGACAGTCTGCTGGTGACGGCCTCAACCACTGCTCGGCTTGCATCATGGTGAAACTGCCAGACGCCGTAGATACGTCCATCGAAGGCGGGTTCACTGCCCAGATGCGGATCGACGCCAAGCCCGGCCCCCAGACCAAAAAGATACAGGCCCTTCATTCGACGACCCTGCTGGTCCAACGGACAGCCGCAAGCGTCGGACTCAAGACCGCCCTTTGTCTCGCGCAGGCTGATGAAGTTGCCTTCGGCATCTTTTAGCGTCGGCAGCACAGGTTGATAGCCAGAGCACTGCACGATCACCGCCGAGTCGGCAAGCGCGGANNGCCGGGCCGGCTCGTGGTCACCAGGTCGCCCGCCCGGCGTCTGAAAAATCTGCACCCGCACGCCCGTCTTGCCGACACGGCCGCTACACAGCGCCTCGCGCCCAATGTCCAGCGCTCTATAACGCAAGCCGCCGGAGCGGTTGACTCGGCCTGATACCGGACACACATCGTGTTGGGCGTCGAAAAGGTAACCAGCTGCCTGTGCTTGTTCGACACTTTCGTAAAACAGCCTGATGCGGCTTCGATGAATAAGCGTCAGTTCCTGCAAGCCCGCGAACTCCAGTGCATCTGCCAGATTTTCCAGCATTGAAAAGGCACTGTGTGAGCCACCCACAATCGTGATTCGCCCTTTACCGGCCAGCGCGGGACCGAACACTTCGCGTAATTGCACCGCATTCATACGCAGCAACCTGTCCGCGCTCTGAATACTCACATTGCCTGGCAGCGCCAGCCCCTGCCCGGCGAGAGCATCAATCAGGTGCTGTGGATCCTGACGCCCACCCAGATTGAGTACCAGCGCCCGGCAGCGCACACGTCTTTTGCCGTGCGGACCGTCAACGTGCAGGCAAAATGTGTTGCCGTCACTGACCACTTCATTAATGGTCGTACCGGACCAGACTTTTACTCCGTAGCGTTGCACGATGTGGTCCAGTACCAGCCTGGCGGCCTCGGCCATGAGCAGACCGGCATCAGACAGCTGCGGCGCGCTTTGTGCCTGCGCTTTGATACGCCAATACGCTGCCGAGTTTTCCAACGGCTCGAATACCTCACGTAATGCCGGATCGCGCAGGCAATCGATGAATACATCGCCCACAGAATTGGCGGTAATCCGATACTCCCCCAGCACGCCTGCTCCGGGCCGGTCGCTTGCATCAATGACGACCAATCCTTTCGCGGCAATTCCGGGCATTGCGCCGGTCTTCAGGGCACTGAACAAAAAACCCATGCCGGCGAGCCCGGCCCCTCCGACGACGCAGCCGCAGGTTGTTTCCATACCGTTATCAAACATGATGATGCTCCATCGTCATTTCATACGTTGGTGCAGCACAGAAGTTCTGGATGATCGAGTGCCTGGCTGATCAGGCGAACCAGCGTCCCTGCACGATTCGAGGCGAAACACATACAACCGAACACCGACAAAGGCTCATTCACCGAAGTGATGAGTCGTCATGAAACAGTGTTTTTTACAGAAAGTTACAACACGTAAAACAGGCGGGACCTTGAAGTAGCGGAGTGGGCAGTAAAAAACCGCTCAATGCTACCGCCCGTTTTTTTAAGGCGGCGTTTTTATCAAGTGGAAAAGCGTGACAATGCGTTACGCATTCAGGAGGCAATCGAATAGTTGCAAAGAAACGCAAAAGTGTCAAATAGGCAGGGCGTTGAGCAACCCGTTCAATAGCACGCTATAACCTGATGATTTCACGGCGCTTGTACCTTTTTAAACCATTGACGTGCGCACAGTTCAAGACGGTTAAAAAGTTTCATGAATTTCTATTATTTTTTTATCGCCCATCTCCGAAACAGCATGACTCCGACGCTGTTAAATTGACGTGCGACCGGGCAGCGAGTTTTGCCCGAAAAAGTAGAACCGGCAACCGCACAAACGACAAGGCCCCGATCAACACTGATCGAGGCCCTGCTGCGTGATGCCTGGGCATCAGAGGGATGAAGCAGTATCAGGCAGCGCTGTAATGCGCTTGTGACGCCTTGGCTTTTGCCGGTTCTTCACGCAACCCGGCTACCAGTGCAGAGATATCCCGGACAGTCTTGATATGGCTGAGCGGGAGGCTCGTCTGACGATGGGTACGCCCGGACACCGGATCGCTTATTTGCACCGTCATCTGATCGTTGGCAATGGTGCAGGTGCAACGCAACGGCAGGAATGCACGTTCAACGATACTCCTGAGTTCTAAGAGGGTGTAGACA
>NZ_LJQT01000200.1:0-1591 GCF_001400515.1 Pseudomonas meliae
TCGCTCCCATTGGGCCAGCTTGATCCAGGTGGATTTCAGCTCGGTGTATTTGTCGAAGGCGTGCAGTGATTTGTCACGACCGTTGCCTGATTGCTTGAAACCGCCGAACGGGGCAGTCATATCGCCGCCGTCGTATTGATTGACCCATACGCTGCCTGCGCGCAGTGCTTTGGCGGTCAGGTGTGCTCTGGAGATATTTGCAGTCCACACGGCAGCAGCCAGGCCATAAGGCGTGTCGTTGGCTATCTGTATCGCTTCTTCGTCGCTGTCAAACGTCAGCACTGAAAGTACCGGGCCGAAGATCTCCTCTTGGGCGATCTTCATGGCGTTGTTCACGCCGTCGAAAATGGTCGGTTCGACGTACGTGCCGCCGGTTTCCTGCAGAATGCGCTTGCCGCCCGCAACCAGTCTGGCACCCTCGGCGTGACCGGCTTCGATGTAAGACAGCACTGTGTTCATCTGCTGGGTGTCGACCAGCGCGCCCACATTGGTCGCAGGGTCCAGCGGATTGCCGGGCTTCCAGGTGGCCAATGCCTCAAGCACCATCGGCAGAAAGCGTTCCTTGATAGAGCGCTCGACCAGCAGCCGAGAACCGGCAGTGCAGACTTCGCCCTGATTGAAAGCAATTGCGCTGGCGGCTGCGTCGGCGGCGGCCTGCAAATCCGGCGCGTCGGCAAAGACGATATTCGGGCTTTTGCCACCGGCTTCCAGCCAGACGCGTTTCATGTTCGACTCGCCTGCGTAAATCATCAGTTGTCTGGCGATTTTGCTCGAACCGGTAAACACCACGGTATCCACGTCCATATGCAGCGCCAGCGCCTTGCCGACGGTATGACCGTAACCCGGCAATACGTTGAGCACGCCCGCAGGAATGCCTGCCTCGATGGCCAGCTGCGCAATACGAATGGCGGTCAGCGGAGACTTCTCCGACGGCTTCAGGATCACGGAATTGCCGGTGGACAGTGCAGGACCAAGCTTCCAGCAAGCCATCATCAACGGGAAGTTCCACGGCACGATGGCGGCGACGACACCGACCGGCTCTCGGGTAACCAGGCCCAATTGGTCATGAGGCGTTGCGGCGACCTCGTCATACAGCTTGTCGATGGCCTCACCGCTCCAGCTCAGGGCTCTGGCAGCACCAGGAATGTCGACGCCGAACGAGTCGCCAATCGGCTTGCCCATGTCCAGGGTTTCAAGCAAAGCCAGCTCTTCGGCATTTTGCTTGAGCAGCCCGGCGAAACGGATCATGGTTTCCTTGCGTTTGGCCGGAGCCAGTCGCGACCAGGCACCTGAGTTGAAGGCGCTGCGCGCACTGTCGACAGCGCGTTGCGCGTCAGCGGTGTCGCAACTGGCGACCTTGGCAAGCATCCGGCCATCGACCGGGCTGATGCAATCAAACGTCTCGCCGGAGGAGGCTGCGGTGTATTCACCTTGAATGAAGGCACGGCCTTCGATCTTCAAATGCTGGGCGCGTTGCTCCCAGTCAGCACGAGTCAGGGTGGTCATTTGCATGTCCTCCTCTTGTTGAATGTGGGTGTGTCATGGTTGATTAAAGACACAATCTGAAATTTTTCAGGAGGCGCTGCAAAAA
>NZ_LJQT01000267.1:0-260 GCF_001400515.1 Pseudomonas meliae
GCCACGGTCAAATCCGTAGGTCGCTGGACGTGGGATCGCTACACCGGTGATCGTCGTTGCCATCGAGGCGCAATGCAGCTCGATAGCAGCTTGTCGCTCACCGAACGGCAGAGCCTGGCTGCCAGGCGCACCCATGAACTGCGGCACAAAGCCACAGAATCGAAGATCCGAGCCGCGTGCAGGCAGCTTCAAGACCAGGGCAAGGCACTGGTGCGTTCTGCGATTGCAACGCTCGCCGGCGTTTCGGTGAGAACGGTGGC
>NZ_LJQT01000134.1:0-1955 GCF_001400515.1 Pseudomonas meliae
TTTGTCTACACCCTCTTAACAGAACCCACATGGCATTATGTCCATCATGAAATAACTTTCATCGCGATTAATTAAAGCTCCTCAGGCGTCAGCAGAAAAACAGATATCGGAAAGGAACGTATTGCCCTTCCGCCTGTTTTGCCGCTGGAGGCAACCATGAACATCAGATCGCTGAATATTTCACGCAGGGCATCCCTGTTTTTTGGCGTGATTACCTTGCTGCTGATTGGCCTCGGAGGATTCTCCTACGTGCAGATCGACCATCTGCGCACGGCCGAGCAGAACATCGAAGAAAACTCGTTGCCCAGCATTCAGGTCGTCGACGACATTCAGATCGCCCTGCTTCACGCTCGTCTGGAAAGCATCAGGATGCTCGCCAGTACGGATCCTGCCGTGCACAGCACAGCAGAAGCCAAAGCCCGGGAAGCGATAGCGGCGCTCCGGTCGAACAGCGAGTTTTATCGGAAAAATCTGATTTCGGGCGAAGCCGACCGTGCGCAATTCGAAGACGCCAACAGCAAGATGGGGGCCTACATCGACGGCGTGAAACAGATCATCGCCATGGACAGTTCCGATCATGAAAAAGCTGTTTCCTTTGCGAACGCAGAACAGGTTCAGCGCGCCAATGCCTATCAGGAAAAACTCACCACCCTGCGTGGGCACAACGCTGAAGAAGCCGTGAGCTCCGGAAAAGATGCAACTGACGTGTACAACCACAGCGTCAATGTATTGCTGACCGTTGTTATTGCAGCGTCCCTTCTGACTGTGGTTCTGGCGATTACCCTGACACGCAGTATTGTCGATCCGCTCAACGCTTCCCTCAAACTGGCAGAAGACATCGCCGCAGGCGACCTGACCCGGCAACTGGGCATTACCGGCAGCGACGAAGCATCACGCTTGATGACGGCCCTCAACACCATGTCGGGGAACCTGCGTACCACCATTCATGAGATTTCCGGCGCATCCGCCCAGTTAAGTACCGCTGCCGTCGAGATGACGTCAATCACCGAAAGCGCCGACCGTACACTGCAGCAACAGAACAGCGAAATCGAACAGGCCGCCACTGCTGTAAACGAAATGAGTGCTGCCGTAGAAGAGGTCGCTCGTAATGCTACGTCTACCTCCCAGGCCGCCCAACAATCCAGCCTCTCTGCCGATCTGGGCAACCAGCGCGTGACCGAAACCCTGACCGCCATGCACAACCTGACCGGCCTGGTCGAGGGCTCCTCTGCACAAGTCACTGCCCTGGCCGGCCAGGCACAGGACATCAGCAAAGTGTTGGGCGTGATTCGCGGAATTGCCGAGCAGACCAACCTGCTGGCATTGAACGCAGCCATCGAAGCCGCGCGTGCCGGTGAACAAGGCCGGGGGTTTGCCGTGGTGGCTGATGAAGTACGCGCGCTGGCGCACCGCACACAAACGTCCACTCAGGAAGTCGAACAGATGATCTCGGCGATTCAGGCCGGTTCTTCGGCCACAGTCGAGTCCATGCAGAAGAGCACTCAGGAAGTCCACAGTACTCGCAAGACAGCAGAAGACGCCGGGCAATCGCTGCGCCAGATCACCGACTCGGTACTGGAGATCAATAATCGTAACCTGCAGATCGCTGCGGCATCGGAACAACAGGCGCATGTAGCACGTGATGTCGACAGAAGTCTGATCAGCATCCGTGATCTGGCCGTACAGAGCAGCGAAGGCACCCGGCAAACACTGATTGCCAGTACCGAACTTTCGCAGTTGGCAGTCAACTTGAATGATCTTGTACTGCGCTTCAAGACATGATGCGAAACGGGATCCATGACTATCAGGCATGGCGACAGGACAGCGGATTCGTCTGTTGCACCTTTTCATAGCGCTAGTGCCATTTCTGGCAAAAAAAAACAATAACAAAATGCCAGCACTCGACTGCCATTAAAGTTGCATTTCATGTGTTTCATTAAGAGGGTGTAGACAAA
>NZ_LJQT01000422.1:0-713 GCF_001400515.1 Pseudomonas meliae
AGGTACCCAGCCCAAGTGTCGCAAATCTCAGCTTCGCTCCCATTGGGCCTGCATGGCGGCTTGCTCGCGCGGTTACGCTGGCCGAAATCAGCCGTGCATTACCGATTGCAGCCGCTCAGTTCGAGCACAGCCTGGTGCATCGCGAGCCTGAGGCCGATCTTTTTCAGGCTTCTTACGCGCTTGGCCTTGGCGTCGTCACCTGGTCACCTCTGGGTGGTGGCATGCTGACCGGCAAATATCGCAAAGGGGAGAGCGGGCGCGCTGAGGGGTTTGGCGGCAAGGTATTCCAGCCTGAGAACTCGACGCAGCGCACACGGATTCTCGATACTGTTCTGGAGGTTGCCGGTGAGCTTGGCGTAAGCGCGGGTCAGGTTGCCATTGCCTGGGCAGGTTCGCACGGCGCTGTTCCTATCATCGGGCCTCGTTCGCACGAGCAGATTGCCGATAATCTGGGCGCCTTGTCGCTGACGCTGACTGACGAACAGATTCAACGCCTGGATGCGGTCAGCAGTCTGGATCCCTCCGCTGGGCCAAGGTCGGCGGCTGATTGGTCGGATGAGACTCGTGCAAGGGGAGTGGCCTGAGTTGTTATTGGCCTGACTCGGATATTTGTTTATAGCCGCCAAATGAGCGGCTGGAGTCCTTCCAGGCGCAGCGTTGCTGCATGAGCGTGGTGCTTGCGTGTCTTGGCAAAGGGAGACTGTCAGAAATTT
>NZ_LJQT01000482.1:0-577 GCF_001400515.1 Pseudomonas meliae
AACCGATTTCAAAATCCCACAATTTGCAGCCGCAGGCTGCCCTGTTCATCATGCAGGAACGGTTCAGGTCATCGAGCAACCGGGTTGCTGCCTTGCGGTCATTGAGGAATACCTGCAGACCGAATACGGCCAGCAAGGCCCGTTCATAGGGTGTCAAGTCCAGAAGGCCATCATGAACATCTCCGACCTGCTCCTCGAACACCGCACGAGCAGCCTCCCGATCCAGCACTTTGCGCTGCACCAGGTTGTAACGTTCAGCAAACTCCTCGGGCTTTAGCGCCCAGGCATTGCTGGGAGAGGTATCGTTCATCAGACCATCGGGACCAGACGCAGCCAACACCGGGATGACCGAGGGTGCGAAACGACTCACCAGGCCAGGAAGCGTGTGAATGTTCACCAGGCGTTTACTGCGAAACGGCAGTACCGGATGCTGCGCCAGCCCCCAACTGCTCACAATCACCAGCGGTATCAGGAACAGCAGCAGAATCCCACTGGTGGCGTTCATTACCTCAAGCCACTCATCCAGCGTCACGGCTTTGGCGTGGTTGGCCACGTCGGCTGAACCGCCCCGGGTTTC
>NZ_LJQT01000188.1:0-4479 GCF_001400515.1 Pseudomonas meliae
TTTTGCAGCGCCTCCCTAGCTCGGCCCGGTCCCTGGGAGTGCTTTCAATTGTGGTCGACATGTAAAATACTCTGCGAGTCAGCATCTATGGAAGTATTGTTATAAAGCGCCGGTCTGTGCGGGCCCGGTCAAACGCTTCAAACATGAGGAGCGGACTGACTATGGTGCCTGCCGATCAAGCCGGTTAATCGTCTTTCTCAATGCCTTCCATAGCGCAAACTTCAAGGCCGTCAGAGCCAGGTGGAACTATCGAAGTCACTCGGCAATGAGCCGTTACATAAACATCGGCTTCAGTCAGATTAGCTTTAGCGCTGTCAGCTAGCTATTATCTAGCCATTATCAAAACACACCCGGTCAGGCCCTCCCGATCACCGGCAAGGACCGCTTCGTACACAACTTCCTTCCCCTGCTGAAAACCGTTGCGTCATCAAGCATAAAACCAGATGACGAGAATCACGGCCCCCGTCCATCCCAAGGTAAGCAAGAAAGAAAGCCCAGCAAGGCGCGGGTCCATGGAACTCCTGTTCTAGAAGGCTTGGGTAAGCAGAGCGCTGCATACGTAGGGACATAACGGCTGGATCACAGGTATATAAACTATTTTCACCACCTTGAAACACTGCCGGAACAGGGGTCTTGCTCTGGATCAACGTCTGATAACGGACGTATGGCCTGGTCACCAGCCAGTCTTTGAACGAAGCGCCGTTTGACGGCAGACTGAATGTCAGGGATCAGAGTAGCGTTACCTTCACCCGCATCCAGCCTTCCTCTACATCACCGGCGATTGCAGCAAGACAGGGAGTCTCGGCAAGGCGCTGGCGATATCGTCCTTTACGATAGCGCACAACCTTATGCATGCAGTTACCCCCAAGGTGACGATCGGAGCTTGCTGACAGACGTAGCCAGCGCCGTGGACGTGGTCGGCCTTGGCATTGCCGAGCACCTGCCGTGGGATGCTCTGGCGCTGCAGAACATGCTGACGAAACTGCCGTTGCTTGGCGATTGGCTGCCAACCCTCGGGGCTGACTCCTGAAACAGCGAGCAAAATTCAATTTATGCATATTTAAATAATTAACATATAACAAAATAGAATTTCACTGCGGGTTTTTATAGGCATATCGTCATCCTATACCGACCCCTTTCTCCAGGCGGAGGTGCATCCACCTTTCTGAACCGTCCGGAGCAAAACCATGAGCAGACAACGACACCTTAAACTTGGCGCAATGGTCCACGGGGTCGGCCATGGCTGGGGCGAATGGCGCCATCCGCACGCACTGGCCAACGCCAGTGTGAATTTCGGCTTTTATCAGCAGCAGACCCAGTTGGCCGAAGCGGCGCGCTTCGATTTTGTGTTCATCGCCGACAGCCTGCACATTCACGAAAAATCCAGTCCGCATTACCTGAATCGTTTCGAACCGTTGACCATTCTCTCCGCACTCGCAGCCACCACCCGGCATATCGGTCTGGTGGCAACGGTGACGGTCAGCTACACCGAACCCTTTCAGGTAGCTCGCCAGTTTGCTTCGCTGGACCACATCAGTGGCGGTCGGGCTGGCTGGAATGTGGTGACTTCCTGGCTCAGTGGCACCGCTGACAACTTCAGCAAGGGCGAACACCCACCGCACGCCGAACGCTACCGCATCGCCAAAGAGCACATCGAGGTGGTCAAAGGTCTGTGGGATTCTTGGGAAGACGACGCCTTCGCCTACGACAAGCAGAAAGGCGAATTTTTCACGCCTGGCAAACTGCACGCGCTGAACCACAAGGGCGAATTCTTCTCGGTGAAAGGCCCGCTCAACATCGCCCGGTCGAAGCAGGGTCAGCCGGTGATTTTTCAGGCAGGCACCTCCGAGGCCGGGCGTAACTTCGCCGCTCAGAACTCAGACGCGATCTTCGTCCACGCCGAGAGTTTCGATGAAGCGCGCGTCTATTATCAGGACCTGAAACAAAGGGCTGGCGGCTTTGGTCGCGACCCTCACGCACTGTCGATTCTGCCGGGCATTCGCCCGATTGTCGGGCGCGATGAGGCTGAGGTGGAGAGCCGCTATCGCCAGGCCGTGGAGTTGGTGACGATCGAAGACGCCATTGTCGCCCTTGGCCGCCCCTTCAATGATCACGATTTCAGCCAGTATCCACTGGACGAACCCTTCCCGGAACTGGGCGATCTGGGCTCCAACAGCCAGAAAGGCGGTTCGGACCGGGTCAAGCAACTGGCCAAAGACGAAGGCCTGAGCCTGCGTGAAGTCGCCCTGCGCTTCTCCCTGCCCCGCCGTGACTTTGTCGGCACACCGCAACACGTCGCCGACGCTATACAAACGTGGTTCGAAGCAGGCGCAGCCGACGGTTTCATCATCAATAGCGTCCTGCCGGACGGCCTGCAGTACTTCACAGAATGGGTGGTGCCGGTGCTGCAACAACGCGGACTGTTTCGCACCGAATACAGCGGCAATACGCTACGTGAAAACCTCGGCCTTGAGGTGCCTGTCAATCGTCATGCGAAGGCTGTCGCCCATCAATCTGACGAGGCGGTGGCATGACTCGACTCGTGATTGCCAGCCAGTTGGATGATGATTTCAATCAGGTGATTCGCGAGCGGCTTGCAGTGACCCACCCTGAAGCCAGGCTCATCGGCGTACCTGCCGGAGTGCCGAGCGACTTGCCCGGCGAGGTCAGCATTCTGCTGGCGCGCCCTATCAACGTGCGTGGTTATGAAGCCCCGGCCTCGCCGCCTCCGGGCTGGCCCTATGGCCTGAAGTGGATTCAGGTGGTGTCTTCGGGTATCGACTTCTACCCAGGCTGGCTGTTCAACGGGCCGCCGGTGAGCACCTCGCGGGGCAGCGCGGCAGAAAACATCGCCGAGTTCTCGCTGGCCGCCATTTTTGCCGCAGCCAAGCATCTGCCGGATATCTGGGTGCATGACTCGCAATGGAACTTCACCGCCCTGACGCCGCTCAAGGGCACCACGCTCGGGATTCTCGGCTTTGGTGCCATCGGTCGCAGCCTGGCAAGCAAGACCCAGGCGCTGGGTATCAACGTGATCGCATTGCGGCAAAGTCCGGCTCCGTTTGAGGTTGACGGTGTCGAGGCTGCACGCGACATTCACGACCTGTTCGCGCGCGCAGACAATCTGGTACTGGCCGCGCCGTTGACACCGGCGACGCGGCACATCGTCAACGCCGAGGTGCTGAACAGTGCCAAACCCGGCCTGCACTTGATCAACATCGCCCGTGGCGGCCTGCTTGACCATGAAGCGCTGCTCAATGCGCTGGATAATGGAAACATCGGCCTGGCCTCGCTGGACGTCACCGAACCCGAGCCCCTGCCGGACGGGCATCCACTGTACTCACACCCTCGCGTGCGCCTGTCACCGCACACCTCGGCGATCTCCAGCAACAGCCGTAACGAAATAGCCGACAGCTTTCTGGCCAACCTTGAGCGTTTTCTCAATGGGCAGGCCTTGCAGAATCAGGCTGATCGCCAGCGCGGCTACTGACACAGATCACACCCATTACGCTGCGTGGAAATACAACTCCTGAAACTCAGCGTCACCCTCAAATACCGAGCGTGCCATGCCCAAACCGATAAAAAACACACAACCTGGATACCGCCCTCCGCTGCTGGCAGGTCTGCTCGGGGCGTTGGTGTTATGCATCGCCCTCCCCGTCGAAGCACAGCAAACGTTGCGGATCGGTTACCAGAAGTCTTCCACGCTGATCACCCTGCTGAAAACACGCGGCACGCTGGAAAAAGCCCTTGCGCCACAGGACGTCACCGTCACCTGGCATGAGTTTCCGAGTGGTCTGCCGCTGCTGGAGGCGCTGAACGTCGGCAACGTCGATATCAGCGCGGATGTGGCAGACACCGTACCAATCTTTGCCCAGGCAGCGCAGGCCAGGCTGACCTACTTTGCCCAGGAAGCGGCCTCGCCTTCCGCGCAGGCAATCATCGTCCACAAAAACTCGCCCGTGCAGCAATTATCGGATCTGAAAGGCAAAAAAGTCGCTGTCACCAAGGCAGCGGGCTCTCACTACCTGCTGATTGCTGCGTTGAAAAAGGCCGGTCTGGCATTTTCGGATATTCAGCCCGCCTACCTGTCGCCCGCCGACGGCCGGGCGGCCTTCGAAAACAACAAGGTGGACGCCTGGGTCACCTGGGAACCCTTCCTGACCAGCGCACAACGGCAACTGCCAACGCGCACCCTGGCTGACGGCAAGGGGCTGTCCAGCTACAAACGCTATTACCTGACCGGCACTGGTTACGCCAAGGCTCATCCGCAAGTGCTCAGCGTGGTTTACGAGCAGTTGCACAGCGCTGGCATCTGGCTCAAAGCCAACCCGCGCGAAGCCGCCCAGGTGCTGAGCCCTTTATGGGGCAATCTGGATATCGAAACGGTCGAAATCGCCAACAGCCATCGGACTTATGAGATCCAGCCAGTCACGCACGATCAACTGGACGAACAACAGCATATTGAACCGCCCCGGG
>NZ_LJQT01000504.1:0-1057 GCF_001400515.1 Pseudomonas meliae
CGTCGAAGATCGGGTTGTAGGTCGCCTGAATCCAGATTTCCTTGCCATCCTTACGCTTGCGTTTGTACTCATTGGCGTCGTATTCGCCACGCCCCAGTTTTTCCCAGAGCTCGCGATACTCCAGACTGCTGACAAACTCCTCAGAGCAGAACATCCGGTGGTGTTCGCCGACAATTTCCTCAAGGTCGTAGCCGAATACCGCAAGGAAGTTGCGGTTGGCATGCAGCACCTTGCCGGTCAGATCGAATTCGATAACCGCCTGAGAACGCTCGATCGCCGTCACCTTGCCGGCGGACTCGGCCTGACGGACGCGGCTCTCGGTGACGTCGTTGGCGAACTTCACCACTTTGTAAGGACGACCATCAGGGTCAAAAATCGGGTTGTAAGTGGCGCTGATCCATAGCTCTCGACCGTTCTTGCCGATTCGTTTGTACTCGCCGGAGTCATACTCGCCACGCTCGAGCTTGGCCCAGAAAGAACGATAGGCCGGGCTGTTCAGGTAGTCGTCTTCACAGAACATGCGGTGATGCTGGCCCTGTATCTCATCCAGACGATAGCCCAGCACCTTGAGGAAGTTTTCGTTGGCGTTGAGCACGCGGCCGTTCAGGTCGAACTCGATGATGCTCTGCGAACGATCGATCGATCGCTGCGACCTTACCTTCGTACTCGGCGTTGGTCTTGCGTTGCTGCGTGACGTCGGTGGCGAATTTTACGACCTTGAACGGGTTGCCCTGTTCGTCGAAAACCGGGTTGTAGGTTGCCTGCAACCAGATCTCGCGACCGTTCTTGCCCAGGCGCTTGTACTGCCCTTCGTCAAAGGCACCTTTGCCCAGTTTTTCCCAAAACGTCGCATACTCAACGCTGGAAGCGTGTTCCGGGGTGCAGAACATGCGGTGATGCCGACCCTGGACTTCGTCCAGGCGATACCCGACGCAATCCAGAAAATTGGTATTGGCCCGCAGGATATTGCCTTCAAGATCAAACTCGATCATCGCCTGCGAACGGTCAATGGCCGCCATCAGCGAGTGCAGGTCCATCTCTAGGAGGGTGTAGACAA
>NZ_LJQT01000252.1:0-19392 GCF_001400515.1 Pseudomonas meliae
AAAATTTCTGACAGTCTCACGCATTCTTGAGGACTTGCACGGCAGCTTGCCTGACCCGGCCCTTGGCGGAGGTACTCCCTGTACCCCTAGGTCACGCCGATCCATTCGATCAACGCATCCCGGCCCCTTGGTCATGCGCGCACCTTCCTCAGGCCGCACAAACAAGAGAGGTATCGGCTTATGAAGCCGATACCTTCTTCTGAATCAATACCAGTTCGGGTCTTTGCGCAGCTCTTCATTCAAGAGCTTTTGCATGCCCTCGTCAGGCTTACCCAGGTAGCAGTAAGTCGCGTGACGAGTTGGTGATTTATCTGCAGGCAAGCCCGCAGGTACTTCAACCAACATGGCGTAGGCATCTTCCTTGTCGAGGCTGAAAGCCACGATAAGGCGTTTGCTTTTGCACGTATCGGCAGTTTCGCAAAGCGGCCCGACAAGATACTTGTCACCGTCTTCGGTGGCCGCTGTCATCTGCTGCTCGGAAGCTCCGGACAGGTTAATCACCCAATCCGGCAACCGCTCTTCCTTCTTGACGACCTTCGCCCAGGTTGTGCGGTACTCGGGAGCGGAGCTTAAAAGCTCGTTGACCCGAGACTGTCCATCATTGGCTGCCATGACCATGGCGCTGCCGCCCATCAACAGGGCGGCGGCCATTGTGCGAAATGACGTGTGCATTATCAGCCTCGACCGCGACGACCGAAGAAGAACGACACAACGAACATCACCAGGAAGACGACGAACAGGATCTTGGCGATACCGGTAGCCGTGCCCGCGATACCACCGAAGCCCAGTACTGCAGCGACAATGGCGATGATCAGAAACGTGATTGCCCAACTCAACATGGTGATACTCCTTTTTGGTGCCGTTTTAATGTGAATGCTGCGATTTTTCAGGTCGGGTCAGAAAACCCATTTTTGCTGCGGTGCGACTTCATCTACAGACACCAGGCCATCGACAGGGCGAAGGCTCGAAGACGCATCCTTGACCGCTGGGGCGCTTACGCTGCGGTAAGAAATGCTGCTGGTCTGGATGAATTGCTGTCTGGCTTGAGTTGCTTCGTTGGCTTGATTCCAACGCTGGAACTGCTGAATGGCGATCAGAGTGACAAGCAGTGCAAGGAGTAGAAAAAGACCTTGCTGAATGTGCAGGGGAGAGATACGCAATTGTGCAATACGCTGGCTGTTCATCTGCAAACTCCCCTGGCCTGAGTGGGCATTCAATCTGATGGGTCGTTGTATATCGACCTTGTTGAATGGGTTATTGCAGACTGCATGCCAGTTTGTTGGTGCAATTTAAATCCTTTAAAATCAATGGCCTGCGGAGTTTTACAGAGACGTCCTACCAGCAAGCTGCACGATTACACCTTTGTAATCGTGCGTTCTGCACGAAGCGTTCAGCGTTGTGCGCCTGTGCGGTCAGCCTGCGCTACGCGCCATGACCTTCAGAGCGTCGCCATTCACTCCCTTGACGCCACGAATGTTGCGCGCGATTTCCACAGCCAGTTCCTTCTCTGCAAAGTTGGCAACCACGCCGTTCAGGCTCACCACACCGGCTTTGGTATCCACTTTGATGTTGAGTCCGTCCAGCGTCCGGCTGTAAATCAGGCTCGCCTTCACCTTGCTGGTGATCCAGGCGTCGCTCATTTCCTCGGTTGGGGTCAATGTCTGGGGCTGGGTCTTGGCAGCGATCGAGTCGGCTGCGCTCAGGCTGATCAGGTTGTTGACGCTGATCACCCCGTCAGTATTGCTTGCCAGGCTGCCAGCCAGCTCTTTGGCCTCGGGGCTTTGCGCGCGGCCTTTGAGGGTGACCACGCCATCTTTGCTATCAACATCGATGGTCAGCGCTTCAGTCACGCTGCTCCACAGCAATTTGGATTTCACCGTCGCGACCAGCGTGGCATCTTCGAAACGCTGGGCCATGTTGGTTCGCGTACCAGGCTCGCTGGCAACGGCAGGGTCTACCTCCAGCTGGTTGTCGACCTTTTCGATTCCTTTGGTATCCAGCGCAATGCGTTCGGCCAGCTCACGATCAACCTCGTTTTCAACCTTGCCCTTCAGAGTCGCAGTGCCCTGGTCGACGTTTACATCGATCTTGAACGGGCTCAGATGTTTGTTCAGCGCGAAAGCTGTCCAGATCGAACCTTCCTGACGCGCCTCGGCGAGTTGGGTGGGCAAATCAGGTTGGGCGAGTACCGGGCCGCTGCCAAGCAGCGCAGCGGCGGCGGTGATCAGAGCAATCTTTTTCAGTGAAAACATATGAGCGTTCCTTTTGAGATGGGATTTCGTCTCCGAGTGGACGGCTTTAACGACATAAACGCGGATTAATCAGGCTGTTCGCCATTGGGCGTTCAGAAAGCTACCATGCATGCCGAAGAATCAATCAGAATTGACCATGCAACTTGCCCGATGATTCCGAGACTAACTGAGACAATTCATTAAGGAGCGTAGGAAAAATGGAAGCAGCCACTGAGAATCAGGGCCGTATTCTGCTTGTGGACGATGAGTCCGCCATCCTCCGCACTTTCCGGTACTGTCTGGAAGACGAAGGCTACAGTGTCGCCACTGCCAACAGCGCAGCCCAGGCTGACACGCTCATGCAGCGCCAGGTTTTCGACCTGTGCTTTCTCGATTTGCGTCTGGGTGAAGATAACGGCCTGGATGTACTGGCGCAGATGCGTATTCAGGCACCGTGGATGCGTGTGGTCATCGTGACTGCACACTCTGCGGTCGATACGGCTGTTGATGCCATTCAGGCGGGCGCAGCCGACTATCTGGTAAAGCCGTGCAGCCCCGATCAGCTGCGTCTTGCTACCGCCAAACAGCTTGAAGTGCGCCAACTGTCTGCTCGCCTTGAGGCACTGGAAGGCGAGGTTCGCAAGCCCAAAGACGGACTGGATTCCCACAGTCCTTCGATGATGGCCATTCTGGAAACTGCCCGCCAGGTTGCCGTGACCGATGCCAACATCCTGATTCTGGGTGAATCGGGGACCGGTAAAGGCGAGCTGGCACGGGCGATTCACGGCTGGAGCAAGCGGGCAAAGAAGTCCTGCGTCACGATCAACTGCCCATCGCTCACCGCAGAACTGATGGAAAGCGAACTGTTCGGCCACAGTCGCGGGGCCTTCACGGGTGCCAGTGAGAGCACTCTGGGACGTGTGAATCAGGCGGACGGCGGCACACTGTTCCTCGACGAGATCGGCGATTTCCCGCTGACGCTGCAACCCAAGCTGCTGCGCTTCATTCAGGACAAGGAATACGAGCGTGTGGGTGACCCGGTTACCCGACGTGCCGATGTACGTATCCTGGCCGCCACCAACCTGAATCTGGAAGACATGGTGCGCAGCGGGCGCTTCCGTGAGGATTTGCTGTACCGCCTGAACGTGATCACTCTGCATCTGCCAGCCCTGCGTGAGCGCAGCGAAGACATCCTGACCCTGGCGGACCGGTTTTTGGCGCGCTTCGTCAAGGAGTACGCTCGCCCGGCTCGAGGGTTCAGTGAAGAGGCCCGTGCAGCGCTGCTCAACTACCGCTGGCCTGGCAACATTCGTGAACTGCGCAACGTCATCGAGCGTGCCAGCATCATTTGTCCGCAGGAGCGTGTGGAGATCAGCCACTTGGGTATGGCCGAGCAGCCGACGAACAATGCGCCGCGTGTCGGCGCCGCCTTGAGCCTGGACGAGCTTGAAAAAGCACACATCGGAGCCGTGCTGGCGACCAGCGAAACACTTGACCAGGCCGCCAAGACGCTGGGTATCGATGCGTCGACGCTTTACCGCAAACGTAAACAGTACAACCTGTGAAAGGCCTCAAATGAAGCTGGCCATGAAACTGCGCACCCGCCTCTTTCTGAGTATCTCGGCACTGATCACCGTTGCTTTGCTCGGACTGCTGCTGGGGCTCGTCAGCGTCATGCAAATGGCCCGGACTCAGGAATCACTGATCCAGCATAACTTTGCCATTCTGGATCTGGGTTTGAAGCTGCGCCAGAACCTGGGTGATCAACTGGTGTTGATGACGGGTTCCAACCGCGATCAGGCTGAGCTGGAAAGAATCCAGAGTCAGTTTGAAGAGCTGCTGGAGGAGGGCTCGGTACAGGATACCCAGCAAAACGTACGCAATGGTTTCGAAAAGACCAAGGGCGATTACCGGCAATTCATCGATACCTGGAAGCAATACGGTAACGATGTGCGAGGCATACGCGGCGTACCGCAGCTGAGTGACAGCTTCGACAACCTGCGTAACGGCTTGCTGGCTGTACATCGCAAGGCGTTGGAGAACATCAGCAGCGCCGAAATCAACTCCCGTGATCGTGCACTATGGATCGCGGGCTTGCTGGGGCTGGTCGGGCTGGCGGTGCTATGTATCGGCTTTGTGACTGCGCACGGTATCGCCCGGCGTTTCGGTGCGCCGATCGAGGCGCTGGCCAAGGCTGCCGATCGCATCGGAGAAGGGGACTACGAAGTCACGCTGCCCATTTCGTCGGCCGCCGAGATGAATCTGTTGACCCGGCGATTCGGCATCATGGCCGAAGCCCTGCGTCAGCATCAGGCGACCAATATTGATGAATTACTGGCTGGCCAGCAGCGTCTGCAAGCGGTTCTCGACAGTATCGACGATGGTCTGCTGATGATTGACCGCCAAGGGCATCTGGAGCACTTGAACCCTGTGGCTCAGCGTCAGCTCGGCTGGGACGAGAGTCGCCTCGGGCAGAGCCTTGGAGATGCGTTGGGCCGACCTGAGCTGGATGAGCAATTGCATCTGGTACTGCGTGGCGGGACGCTGGAGCGTGCTCCGGAAGACCTGGCCATCGAAATCGACGGTGAATCGCGTCTGCTGACCTACAGCATGACGCCGGTCAGTCATACCAAAGGCCATATCCTCGGCGCGGTGATGGTGCTGCATGACGTCACCGAGCAGCGTGCTTTCGAGAGGGTGCGCAGTGAGTTCGTCCTGCGCGCGTCGCATGAGCTGCGTACGCCTGTCACGGGTATGCACATGGCATTCGGTCTTCTCCAGGAGCGCTTGCATTTCGCCCCCGAAACCCGTGAGGCCGATCTGCTCAATACGGTCACCGAAGAAATGCAGCGCCTTATGCAGCTCATCAATGACCTGCTGAATTTCTCGCGTTACCAGAACGGTCTGCAGAAACTCAAACTGGCACCGTGCTCCATCGAAACCTTGCTCGAAGAAGCCAGAGCGCGATTCGAGGACAAGGCCCTTGAACAGGACATCGTACTGATGCTGGATATGCAGGAACCCATGCCGCGCCTGCATGCCGATCAGTCCCAGCTGGAGCGGGTGCTGGACAACCTGCTGGACAATGCGCTGCGGCACACGCCGCAGAACGGTCTGATTCGTCTGCAGGCCAGGCGCCATGGCGAGCGGGCGATCATCAGCGTTGAAGACAACGGTGAGGGCATTGCCTATGGGCAGCAGGGACGAATCTTCGAACCCTTCGTGCAGGTCGGTCGCAAAAAAGGCGGTGCCGGACTCGGGCTGGCGCTGTGTAAGGAGATCGTCCAGCTACACGGCGGGCGCATGGGGGTCTATTCAAGGCCGGGGCAGGGCACGCAGTTCTATATGGCGTTGCCGCTTTGACGGCACGGCCTTGAAGGCGCTGCATGTATGCCCTTCATAAGAGCATCAAATATCAGGTTGTGCCCTGATTAATTGACGCGGTTAAGCACCTGCAGGATGGCTGCGCTCTGTGCATCGGGTTCGCCGTCGAAGCGCGCGGGGCGGTAGTGCATCTGGAATGCCGCCAGCACCTGACGCGTGGCGGTGTCGAGCTCTCCGGTCTGCGGGGTGCTGTAACCCAGGCGTGCCAGTTGTTGCTGGAACCAGCTGATGCTCGGAAGGTTGGTTGCCAGTAAGGCCTGACGCTGGGCAACCAGGCGTTCGTCAGGCCAGATGCCAAGCCCTTCGGCAGCAAGGCGCTTCCAGGGGAACAGCGGGCCAGGGTCCTGTTTGCGCGTCGGCGCTATGTCGCTGTGGCCGATGATGTGTTTTGGATCGATTTTGTTGCGTTTGACAATGTCTTTGAGCAGTACTGTGATCGACTGGATCTGTGCTTCAGTGTAGGGGTACCACAACCGGCCTGCCGGTGTGTCCTTGAAGCCGGGGTTGACGATCTCGATGCCGATCGAGCTGGAATTAAGCCAGGTACGGCCTTCCCATTCGCTTTCGCCAGCATGCCAGGCGCGGGCGCTTTCATCGACCAGCTTGTAGATAGTGGCCTTGCTGTCATCGCCAATCAGATAGTGGCTGCTGACCTCTCCATGGGTCAGAAGCTGGAGGGATTTTTCCATCGAGATCGAGGTGTAATGCATGACCACGTACTGAACCCGGCCATCGAAGTTCACCGATGGATGGCTGGTGTCCAGCCTGGGGCCACTGGCGCAGGCAGTGAGGATGAGCAGCAGAAAGGCAGAGAAATACAGTTTCATGGGATCGGCAGCGTCAGCGGGAAATGCAATATCATAACAACATGCGTGCAAATAGCTTCGGCATTGACGTGCTCGTTCAGGTCAAAATGTTTCAGTCAGCCTTGTTCGACCCTGTTTCGGCCATTTTCCTTGGCCTTGTACAGCGCCTGATCGGCGCGCTTGATCGCAGTGTCACTGCGTTCAGCCGTTCGAAAAGCCGTCACTCCAATGGACACTGTAATCGTCACGCGTTCGCCCTTGAAGTGAAACGGACATGACTCCACCGCCGTGCGCAGTTCGTCGAGCAGTGTCAGACCGGTGCCGGGAGGTGTAGCAGGCAACAGCATGACAAATTCCTCACCGCCAAACCGGGCGAGGAAATCGTCGCTGCGCAGGCGTTTCCTGAAAACGTTGGCGACGATCTTCAGCACTTTATCGCCTGCCAGGTGGCCATATCCGTCATTGATTCGCTTGAAGTGGTCCAGGTCCAGAATGCACACCAGCAGGCTGTTTTTCTCGTGTTGCCACTTGCTCATCTCCTGTTCGAGGCGCTCGCCCCAGGCTGCGCGATTGGGCAGGCCGGTGAGCGGGTCGATCAAGGCCTTTTGGCGCTGTTCTTCCAGGTGAGTCCTGAAACCCAGCGCTTCCTGCTCCATGCTTGCAACGCGGGCCGAAAGGCCTTGCAGCCGCGAGGCAACTTCCCGCTCGCGTGCGTCACGCTTGAGCTGGTAGTGGTCCATGGTGCTGAGCAAGCCTTCAAAGCGGTTGTCGAGCACCTGCTTGAGACTGGTCAGGTCGGAAGCGTCCTGAACGCTGATTTGCAGGCCGCCTACCTGTTCGCGCAACTGCTCGTTCAGGTCGCGGGCTGTGGACTGATCCTCGGCATGATCTTCACTGGCAGCCTGCAAATGGCTCTGAAACGATTCGAGCCGCTCATTGAGTTGTTTGAGGTAGGTGCTGAATTCCTGTTGGCCGCCGTTGTTGATTGCCAGCATCAGAACTGCCAGATCGTCGAGGATCGGTAGCAGTTCGTACCAGTTGAGCCCATGTTTCAAGCGTAACTGCATGTCCTCGACCTGCGGGCGGAAGTGCTCCGACAAGGTCAGGTCATCGAGCAGGCCCAGCAGGGTTTCCTCAATGTGTGCCGCCACCGAGCTGTAGCTGGGTTCTGGCGAGGAGGGCAGCGAATAACCCTCTTCGCCTTCCACCGTCTCGGTTTCTGATTCGGCATCTTCTTGCGGTTCTTCCAATGCCTGGATGATTGGCACAGGCCGTTGCTGGTAGGGCACTGACGGAACGGGGCCCAGCAGGTCAGTAAAATCGATAGGCTCGACAGGGACAACCGCAGGTTCGGTGACTGTTTCGGCCAGGGCTGGAGCAAGGGCTGCTGCGGCTGGCGATGGCACAGGTGTTTCAGGTGCCGTAACGATAGCGGTTTCGGCTTCTGAAACCTGTGGCGGCAGTGTGTGTGCGTCCTTTGTCTTCTGGTTGACGATGTCGGGGGCAATGGCAGCTTCTACTTCCGCTGCGGCAACGTCTATCGGCGCTTGAGCGTTCGCGGCCTCAGGTTGCACGTGCGTCTCATGCGTTTCCTGAGCAGAAGGGGCGTTTTCGGGGTGGGCAGCCTCGGGAGGGCGCTCATTGCCATGTTCGTCCCGTGAACCGAACAAACGCTGCAGAAGCCCTTGGCGTGGGCCCTCTTCGTGCTTTTCGAGCAGGGTCAGGGCCTGGCCCTGCAAACCACTCAACTCGCTGAGCAGCAAAGGCAGCTCGCGCGCCTGCGATGCACGTTCTTCAAGGTCCTTGGCAAAGCGCTTGAGTGGCTTGCGTACCTCTCGTGGCAACGGTAGCGCTTGCAGTTGTGCAACCAGTGCGGTCAGTGCCGAGCCAATTTGCCCGACCCGTACTTCACGGCGATGCTCGGAGTCCAGTACGGCTTTTTCGAGGCGCGGAATCAAGGCTGCCAGACCGGCGTCCATATCGTCCTTGCGGACAATTTCGCGCATTTCCTTCATGCATTCATCGACGGCGCGGTCAGAGCCTTCTGCTGCCAGACTGCTGCGCACCAGACCGCGGCGCAGCAAGTCGAGCCGCGCATCCCAGCGCTTTTCGAGCTTATCCTGTTGCTCGATTCCCTTGAGGTACTTCTCTTTCCAACGCTCCGCGTCGTCGCTCATGCAAGGCTTCCACCGGAGGGCACAGGCAGTGAGTCCCCACGCAGTGAGTCTGGCAGGCGAATCTCGACAGCAACCGGCAGGTGGTCGGAAATGGGCTGCGCCAGTACCTGTACGCGTTCAAGCGTGAGGGTCGGGCTGAGCAGAATGTGGTCAAGGCAGCGTTGTGGTCGCCAGCTTGGAAAGGTCGCTTCGATTTGCGGTGCCAAAAGGCCCAGATCGCGTAGCGGCGAGTGCTCCAGCAGGTCATTGGCGTGGGTATTCATGTCGCCCATCAGAACCTGATGGCGATAACCGCCGATCAGGTCGCGAATGTAAGCCAGTTGCCGGGTTCTGGTACGAGTGCCCAGAGCCAGGTGCATCATGACCACCACCAGCGCATCTTCGCCTTCGCCGAAGCGGACAAGAATTGCCCCGCGCCCGGCCGGACCCGGCAGCGGATGATCCTCGATCTTGGTCGGGCGCAAGCGACTCAGCACACCATTGCTGTGCTGGGCGAGGCGACCGAGATTGCGATTGAGCTGTTGATACCAGTACGGAAAGCCACCCAGTTGAGCAAGGTGCTCGACCTGATTGACGAAGCCGGAACGCATGCTGCCGCCATCGACTTCCTGCAACGCCACCAGATCGAAATCGTTGATCAGATCGCCGATTTTCTGCAGGTTGCCTGCCCTGCCGCCATGTGGCAGCAGATGCTGCCAGCTGCGCGTCAGGTAGTGGTGGTAGCGTTGGGTACTGATACCCACCTGGATATTGAAACTGAGCAAACGCAGCCTGCCGTCTTCCGGCAGGCCGTTTTGCGTCAGATGATGTTCGTTGACCTGCGGATCATGCAGGCCAACGATACGGGTGCTGCCCTTGCCCCAGCGGCGCATGGCGGGCGCTTACTTGGCGGCTGTAGCAGCCGCTCGCTCTTTGGCAATCAATTGATCGGCAACTTCCAGAGTCTTTTCCGGACCTCCGGCAGAACCCAGGTCAAAGCGGTACTTGCCATTGACGATCATGGTCGGAACGCCAGTCACCTCATACTTCTTGGCCAGTTCCTTGTACTGGGCGATCTTGCCCTTGACTGCGAAAGAGTCGAACGTTTTCAGGAAGTCTTCCTTGTTCACGCCCTGTGTGGCGACGAAGTCAGCCATGTCATTCTTGTCGGTCAGACGCTTGCCGCCTTTCTGGATGGCTTCGAATACGGCCGCGTGAACCTTGTGCTCGACGCCCATGGTGTCGAGGGTGATGAACAGCTGGCCGTGTGCATCCCACGGGCCGCCGAACATGGCAGGGATGCGTACGAACTTGACGTCGAACGGCAGTTTTTCAATCCACGGATTGATCGTTGGCTCGAACGCGTAGCAGTGCGGGCAGCCATACCAGAACAGCTCGACGACTTCGATCTTGCCTGGCTCGGCAACAGGCACAGCGCTCGCCAGCTCGACGTATTGCTTGCCCGCCTCGATGGGCGTGGCAGCCTGGGCGGACATACCGAACAGACTGGCGGCAACCAGAGCGGCGCTGATGATCAGATTACGCATGCTTTACTCCTGAGCAGATTGAATCGCCTTCAAGCGACGGTGGTTTCGACCGAACGCGAAAGCCTGAGTTCGTTTAGTGTAACGCTGAGGTTGTAAAAATGGGCGACCACGGACGGCCTTTTTGCATAAGGAGTCAAGCAGGTCATGTCTGAATGTTCCAGCCGCCAGCCAGAGCGGCCCGATACAGTGCCAGTGTGGGCCGGGGGGCAGGTGTGTCATTATATGCCTACGCATCCAAACGAAACCTACACCTCTTGCCGCTCGCTTTGCAGGCAGGGCCTTCACCGGAAATCACATGCAACTCAAAAACCCCATCCTCGGTCTGTGCCAACAGGCCACGTTCATGCTCAGCGCCGCCAAGGTCGACCAATGCCCCGACGACGAAGGGTTTGAAGTCGCTTTTGCCGGTCGTTCCAATGCAGGCAAATCGAGCGCGCTGAACACGCTGACCCATGCCAGCCTGGCGCGCACCTCCAAGACGCCGGGGCGCACTCAACTGCTGAACTTCTTCGGGCTGGATGAAAATCGACGTCTGGTCGACTTGCCGGGCTACGGCTACGCCAAAGTGCCTATCCCGCTCAAACTGCACTGGCAGCGCCACCTGGAAGCCTATCTGGGCAGCCGCGAAAGCCTGAAGGGTCTGATCCTGATGATGGATATCCGTCATCCAATGACCGACTTCGACCTGTTGATGCTGGACTGGGCCATCGCCAGCAACATGCCGATGCACATTCTGCTGACCAAGGCCGACAAGCTGACCTATGGCGCTGCGAAGAACACGCTGCTCAAGGTTCAGGCCGAAATTCGCAAAGGCTGGGGCGATGCAGTGAGCATCCAGTTGTTCTCGGCTCCCAAGCGCATGGGGCTGGAAGAGGCTTACACCGTGCTGGCCGACTGGATGGAACTGGAAGACAAGGCACCTGCGGAGTAAATCGCAGGCAAAAAAGACCCCGGACTTCGCATGGGGAGGGGGAAGTTCCGGGGCTTAAGGTCCAGACCTTAGGGTGGGATCTGGATAACTGCCAACACTTAACACAACTAGGAGCACGATCGATTTTTCAACCAATCGAGACCTCTGACTCCTGTCCAAACGGTTAAGTTCCAGCAATGAAGAAAAGTTCACATTTCCTACAATGTTTGACGAACCTGCTGACAGGTTCGCCCTTTCAGAGTCAGTGCGCCTCGTCCCAGTTGTTGCCGACCCCGACTTCCACCAGCAGCGGCACTGCCAATTCTGCTGCGCCACTCATGTGTGGGCGGATCTGTTCACTGATCTGATCGACCAGGTCTTCGCGCACCTCCAGCACCAGTTCGTCATGCACCTGCAGAATGACCCGCGCATCCAGACCGGATTCTTCCAGCCAGCCATTCACGGGCACCATGGCTTTCTTGATGATGTCCGCCGCAGTGCCTTGCATCGGCGCGTTGATCGCCATGCGTTCGGCACCTTTGCGCAGGGACTGGTTCTTGGCGTTGATGTCCGGCAAGTACAGGCGACGGCCGAAAATGGTCTCGACAAAACCCTGCTCGGCGGCCTGAGCACGTGTGCGCTCCATGTAATCCAGCACGCCGGGGTAGCGGGCGAAGTAACGGTCGACATAAGCCTGTGACTGCTTGCGGTCCACGCCAATCTGTTTGGCCAGGCCAAACGCGCTCATGCCGTAGATCAGGCCGAAGTTGATCGCTTTGGCGCTGCGGCGCATGTCCGTGGTGACGTTTTCCAGCTCGACGCCGAAGACTTCCGCTGCCGTCGCGCGGTGAACGTCCAGGTCGTTGCGGAAGGCATGCAGCAAGCCTTCGTCCTGTGCCAGATGCGCCATGATGCGCAGTTCGATCTGCGAATAGTCTGCCGCCAGCAGCTTGTAGCCCTTGGGGGCCACGAACGCCTGACGGATGCGTCGGCCTTCAGCAGTACGGATCGGGATGTTCTGCAGGTTCGGATCGCTGGATGACAAGCGCCCGGTCACCGCCACTGCCTGGTGATAGGAGGTGTGAATGCGTCCGGTGCGCGGGTTGATCTGCTCCGGCAGGCGGTCGGTGTAAGTGCTCTTGAGCTTGCTCATCGAGCGGTATTGCATCAGTACCTTGGGCAGCGGGAAGTCCTGCTCGGCGAGTTCGGCCAGCACGGCCTCGGCAGTCGATGCCTGGCCGGTGGCGGTCTTGCTGAGGATCGGCATACCGAGCTTTTCGTAGAGAATCACGCCGAGCTGCTTGGGCGAGCCCAGGTTGAACTCTTCACCGGCAATAGCAAAGGCTTCGCGCTCCAGCGCGGTCATCTTGTCGCCCAGTTCGACGCTCTGGATGCCCAGCAGGTTGGCATCGACCAGTGCGCCCTGGCGTTCGATACCTGCCAGGACGGGCACCAGCGGCATCTCGATGTCGTTCAAGACCGGCTGCAGGGTTGGAATTGCGGCCAGACGCGCTTCGAAGACTTCATGCAGGCGCAGGGTCAGGTCGGCTTCTTCGGCTGCGTAATTGCCAGCCTGCTCGATGGCGATCTGGTCGAAGGTCAGTTGCTTGGCGCCTTTGCCGGCGATCTCCTGGAAGTTGATCGGCGTGTGCGTCAGGTACTTCGCCACCAGGCTGTCGCGGTCGTGGCGGGTGGCAGTGGAATCCAGAACGTAGGACTCCAGAATAGTGTCGAACCTGACGCCCTGCAGGTCGATGCCTTGGGTCTGATCGCCGTCGAGCGCGCAGTTGGCAAGCAGGTTGATAGCGAACTTGGCGTGTTGACCGACCTTGGTTTTATCCGGGTCTTCAAGCAGCGGCTTGAGCGCCTTGAGCACCGTGTCGCGGTCCAGTTGCTGCGGCACCCCCATGTAGGAATGGGTCAGCGGAATGTAGGCGGCTTCGTGGGTCTGAATGGCAAAAGACAAACCTACCAGTTGCGCGCGCTGGGCGTCGGTGCCGTTGCTCTGGGTCACGAAGGCGAACAGCGGCGCGGCGTTGAGTTTCTTCAGCCACGCGTCGAACTGGCTCTGCTCGAGAATGACTTCATAGGCGGCTTCTTTTGCCTCGACGGTTGGCTCTTCGACGGCCAGTTCCTGCCCGGCGCGTTTGGCATCACGTTGCAGGTCTTCGATCCAGCTTTTGAATTCCAGCTCGGCGTACAGCTCCATCAATTTGTCGCGGTCCGGCTCGCCGCAATGCAGCTGGTCCAGTTCGATGTCCAGTGGCACGTCGATCTTGATAGTTGCCAGTTCATAGGACAGGAAGGCCATCGCACGATGCTCTTCAAGCTTGGCCGCCAGGGTCTTGGCTCCACGAATAGGCAGGGTCGCGACCGTTTCGAGGCGTTCGTAAAGCTCCTTGATTCCGCCGCCCACGCCAACCAGCAAGCCGACGGCAGTCTTTTCGCCGACGCCGGGGACGCCAGGTATGTTGTCGACCTTGTCGCCCATCAGTGCGAGGTAGTCGATGATGTGCTCCGGGCCGACGCCGAACTTCTCTTTCACGCCAGCCACGTCCAGCACGCTGCCGGTCATGGTGTTGACCAGAGTGATGTGCCCGTCGACCAGTTGCGCCATGTCCTTGTCACCGGTGGAGATGATCACCGGACGGTCCGCTGCTGCGCTGCTGCGCGCCAGGGTGCCGATCACGTCGTCTGCTTCAACGCCTTCCACGCATAGCAGCGGATAGCCCATGCCCTTGACGCAAGCATGCAGCAGATCGACCTGCACGCGCAGGTCATCCGGCATGCTGGGCCGATTGGCTTTGTAATCGGTATACAGCGCGTCGCGGAAAGTCCCGCCCTTGGCATCGAAGACCACCGCAAACGGGCTGTCCGGGTACTGGCGACGCAGGCTTTTGAGCATGTTGAGCACGCCTTTGACGGCGCCCGTCGGCAATCCTTTGGACGTGGTCAGTGGTGGCAGTGCGTGGAAGGCGCGATAGAGGTAAGAGGAACCGTCTATCAGGACGAGCGGCGCTTGGGTCATGAGCAGAATCAACCTTTTCGGCGGGGCCGGCGCTAGAATGCGCGGACCATTGACGACAAAGGGACAAGGTTATCATGTGCAAGGTAAATCGACTGATATTGACCGGCCTGTTGGCATTTTGTCCTTTGCTCGCAGTTTCAGCAGAGGACCCACCTTCGGCTGCACCGGACGTTACTATCCGCACCGACGGGGACAAAACCATTCAGGAATACCGCCAGAACGGCTTTCTGTATGCTGTGAAGATTACCCCCAAACACGGCAAGCCCTATTTTCTGGTGCGATCCGATGGTACAAGTCCCAATTTTATCCGTTCGGACCAACCGGACATGCTGATCCCGGAGTGGAAAATATTCGAATGGTAGCCACCTACATTCACTTTAATTGCTGGCAGTTCTGACATGTCCGTTTTTACCCCGTTGGCCCGGCCCGAGCTGGAAGCATTTCTCGCCCCTTATGGGCTCGGCCGTTTGCTTGACTATCAGGGCATTGCCGCCGGTAGCGAAAACACCAACTACTTCATCAGTCTGGAGCAGGGCGAATTCGTTCTGACGCTGGTCGAACGCGGCCCGGTGCAGGAGATGCCATTCTTCATCGAGCTGCTCGACGTGCTGCACGATGCCGATTTGCCGGTTCCGTACGCATTGCGCACCACCGACGGTGAGGCCCTGCGGCAATTGGCGGACAAACCGGCGCTTCTGCAGCCACGTTTGCCAGGCAAGCACATTAGCGAGCCCAATACCCAGCACTGCGTGCAGATTGGCGAGCTATTGGCCAACCTGCATCTGGCGACCCGTGAGCAGGTGCTGGAGCGCAAGACCGATCGAGGTCTGGACTGGATGCGGAGTGAGGGGCGCAATTTTCTGTCGCATCTGGGCGAAACCCAGCGAGCCTTGCTGGAAAAGAGCCTTCAAGAGATCGAAGACTTCAAGCCACAGATCATGGCGTTGCCGCGCGCCAACCTGCACGCGGACCTGTTTCGTGACAACGTGTTGTTTGAAGGCACGCACCTGACCGGGCTGATCGACTTCTATAACGCCTGTTCCGGGCCGATGCTCTACGACCTGGCGATTGCCCTCAATGACTGGTGCTCGCGTGAAAACGGCCAGCTCGATGCCGTCCGTGCTCGTGCGCTGCTGGGGGCTTATGCAGGTTTGCGACCATTCACTGCGGCGGAGTCGAAGCTCTGGACGACCATGTTGCGCATCGCCTGCGTGCGCTTCTGGCTGTCACGCCTGATCGCTGCCGAAACCTTCGCCGGTCAGGACGTGCTGATTCATGACCCTGCGGAGTTCGAGCGCCGTCTGGCTGAGCGCCAGGAAGCGCACATAGCCTTGCCGTTTGCGCTCTGAGACCAGACCTGTCTCCGCGCGTCTGAACCAGTCGGACGGTTGACTCTCGTTCCCATGCTCCGCGTGGGAATGCAGTGCGTGACGCTCTGCGTCACACAGCAGTGCTGCTATGTGGGCGGTGGCAGTCAGAGACTGCTCAGGCAACCTGCCAAATCATCCGCCAGCTTTTGCAGGACTTGCTCGTAACCCTGCGCGGTGGCCGGGGTGTAGCCGCCCAGTCCATCCAGCTCCGCCAGCTTGACCGGCAGGCCTGCGCTCAAGGTTTCAGCCAGACGCGGGCGCAGTGGCGGTTCACTGAATACACAGGCCTTGCCGGCAGCTTTCAGGCGTTCGCGCATGGCGGCGACGTGCTGGGCGCCGGGCTGGATCTCGGCGGCGATGGCGAATACCCCGGCGTGTTTGAGCCCGTAAGCCTCTTCGAAATAATCGAACGCCTCGTGGAAGACGAAGTAAGGCTTGCCTGCCACTGCACTGACCCGACCCTTGATACGAGCATCCAGCGCGTCAAGGCGTTTGCTGAATGCGGCAGCGTTACTCGCATAACGAGCTGCATTGGCAGGGTCGGCGGCGCTCAGGTCTGTGGCCATTTTCGCGGCAATCACCCGAGCATTGACGGTCGACAGCCACAGGTGTGAATCCAGGCTGCCGGGCCGGTGATCATGATCATGTTCGTCTGAATCGTTGTCGTGATCATGTTCGTGGTCATCATGCGAGGCATTGTCCTGGCCAAAGTGACGCAAGTGCATGCCCGGTAGTGTCTGTACGGCAACTGCAGGCAGTTTGCGGCCCTGAAGGACGCGCGGCAGGAAAGCTTCCATGTCCGGGCCGATCCAGTAGAGCAACTCTACTTCCTGCACGCGCCGTACGTCGGATGGACGCAGCGCGTAGTTATGCGGTGAGGCACCCGGTGGCAGAAGCACTTCCGGTGTACCAACGCCATCCTGCACAGCCGCTGCAATCAGCTGCAATGGCTTGATACTGGTCAGCACCCGGACCTCGGCCTGAACAGGGGAAATGACCAGCAGACTGACCCACAAAACAGCAACAAGATTTAAAAGACGGCGCACTCGAATCACTCATATAAGCCAGGAACAGGTAACATAATAACGTCTCTAGCCAATATCGTCGCTGCTCATGCCCAATACTCCCCTGGCCAGTCGCCCCCATGACCACTCTCACTGCGTGCATTCGGCACTCGCCGAAGCGGACGCCCTGTGCGCCAAACAGGGGCTGCGCCTGACCACCTTGCGCCGTCGCGTGCTGGAACTGGTCTGGCAAAGCCACAAGCCGCTGGGTGCCTACGACATCCTTGCAGTGCTGAGTGATGAAGACGGTCGCCGCGCTGCGCCGCCAACCGTTTATCGTGCACTGGATTTCCTGCTGGAAAACGGTCTGGTGCACCGCATCGCCTCACTCAACGCGTTCACCGGCTGCAATCACCCCACTCATGCGCATCAGGGGCAGTTTCTGATTTGCCGCCTGTGTCACGCGGCGATCGAGCTGCAGCACCCAGCCATCAGCAATGCCGTCATCGATGCCGCTGCAGGCGTTGGCTTCGCGGTCGAAGGCCAGACGGTCGAGATCGTGGGTGTATGCGCCGGCTGCAAGGCGGCTTGATGACGGATGCATTGATACGTCTGGAGCAGGTCGCTGTAACGCTGTCCGGGCAAAGCGTTCTGGACAACATCCAGTTGAGCGTCAAGCCCGGCGAAATCGTTACGCTGATCGGCCCTAACGGCGCTGGCAAGACCACGCTGGTGCGTGCAGTGCTGGGGCTGCTCAAGCCCGACTCCGGAACCGTCTGGCGCAAGCCGAAGCTGCGTGTCGGTTACATGCCGCAAAAACTGCATGTGGATCAGACGCTGCCGCTGTCGGTGCTGCGCTTTTTGCGTCTGGTGCCCGGTGTGGACCGCATGGCTGCAGAGTCTGCCCTGGAAGAAGTCGGGGCCGAGAAGGTCATCGATAGCCCGATTCAAGGTATTTCCGGTGGCGAGATGCAGCGCGTTCTGCTGGCCCGAGCCTTGTTGCGCAAGCCTGAATTGCTGGTGCTCGATGAGCCGGTGCAGGGTGTCGACGTGGCAGGTCAGGCCGAGCTGTACGGCCTTATTACCCGGTTGCGCGACCGCCACCAGTGCGGAGTGCTGATGGTGTCTCATGATTTGCATCTGGTCATGAGCACGACCGATCAGGTGGTCTGTCTGAACCGCCATGTTTGCTGCTCCGGGCATCCCGAGCACGTCAGCCATGATCCGGCGTTTGTCGAGCTGTTCGGCAAAAATGCGCAAAGCCTGGCGATCTATCACCACCATCACGACCACGCCCACGATCTGCATGGCGCTGTGGTGAATGATGCACCGACCACTTCGTCACCTACCCACACTCATGTTCACGGAGACCACTGCAAGCATGGCTGATTTTTTACTGTATGCCTTGCTCGCAGGCGTTGCTCTGGCTGTCGTCGCAGGCCCGCTCGGGTCGTTCGTGGTCTGGCGGCGCATGGCGTACTTCGGCGATACGCTTTCCCACGCAGCATTGCTCGGTGTGGCGCTTGGCTTCCTGCTGGATATCAGCCCGACCATTGCAGTGACGGTCGGCTGCCTGCTGCTGGCGGTGCTGCTGGTCACGCTGCAACAGCGCCAGCCGCTGGCCTCGGACACACTGCTGGGGATCCTCGCACCGAGCACGCTGTCGCTCGGCCTGGTGGTGCTCAGCTTCATGCATGAAGTGCGTATCGACCTGATGGCTTATCTGTTTGGCGACCTGCTTGCCATCAGCCCGGCTGATCTGACCTGGATCCTGGGCGGCAGCGCGCTGGTGCTGGTATTGATTGTTGCGCTGTGGCGCCCGCTGCTGGCAATCACCGTGCATGAAGAGCTGGCGCGGGTCGAAGGCCTGCCCGTCGCGGCATTGCGCATGGCGCTGATGCTGCTGATCGCCGTGGTGATCGCTGTGGCGATGAAGATCGTCGGCGTTCTGCTGATCACGTCGCTGCTGATCATTCCCGCCGCTGCGGCGCAGCGTCACGCCCGCTCGCCGGAGCAGATGGCGCTGGGTGCAAGCCTGTTAGGCGTGATAGCCGTGTGTGTCGGGCTATCATTGTCATGGTTCAAGGACACCCCGGCAGGACCGTCTATAGTGGTATCCGCTGCAGCGTTGTTTTTGCTCAGCTTTGTTCTACCCAGGCGAGCGGTGTAGACTTGCTCGTTTTTTGCGCAAACTAGAGAATCGCAGGAATGAAGCCGTTCGCCCCACGCTATCTGCTGCTTGTCGCATTTTCCATCCTGCTGGGTGCCTGCCAGAGTGCGCCCACTGCCGAGACGCCTGCCTCCGACGTTCAGCCTGACGCGTTCGCTCAGCTTGAGCAGAACATCGTCAGCAATGAGCTGGCGACGGCCGAGGATCAACTGGCCGCGTTGCAGGCCGCCAATCCTGCCGATATTCGCCTCGAGCCTTTTCAGCGTCGTCTGGCCGAAGCCTATCTGAGTCGCAGCCAGATCAGCCTGCAGAAGGGTGATATGAATGCGGCGGCCAACGCACTCACTCGTGCGCGCGCGCTGATGCCCAAGGCACCGGCACTGACCAGTGGCGTCAACGGCGCTATCGCTCATGCGCGCAAGGCTGAGCTGGAGAAAGCCGAAGCTGATTTGAAGGCGGCCGAAGCCAGAAGGGTTGCCAAGCTCATCGATCCGTCGGCAGAAAGCACGAAAATTGAACTCAAGATCGGCGATATGCGTGCATTGCGTCGTCAACTGGACGATATCGCAGCGGATACCGTAGCGTTCAACTGTGAAGTGCTGATGGTAGTGCCGCGCACCGAAGACTATCCGTGGCTGGCCACGTTGCTGACCAAACGGGTGGCCAAGGCCAATCCGGATTTCGAGCTGCAATTGCGTCGCCAGATCGAGCGCAATGAAAAAGCGCAGATCATTCTGACGCCAGCGAAGTCCTGAGTCGATTCTTCAAAGCGGACGCAGAGCGTCC